>NZ_AEJZ01000371.1:0-3738 GCF_000208525.1 Escherichia sp. TW14182 | reverse complement strand
TGTCTGGTTGGTGGAGGGTGAAATAAATTTTTATTGTTTGAATTTTTATTCGTATATAAAAGTAAATGTGGCATTGCTTTGTAGGAAAACGGTTGGTAAATGCATAACTCATCTATCGTTTGCCATTTTTTTGCTAAGAATAAAAACATATTGTCCATAATGATTAATTCTTTTATCAAATATCTTTCTCCGCGAATACTGCTCTCATAACAAGACAGGGGAGCAGACAATTATGGCAATTTCATCGCGTAACACACTTCTTGCCACACTGGCATTCATCACTTTTCAGGCGCAGGCGGTGAACGTCACCGTGGCGTATCAAACCTCCGCCGAACCGGCGAAAGTGGCTCAGGCTGATAACACCTTTGCCAAAGAGAGCGGGGCGACCGTGGACTGGCGCAAGTTTGACAGCGGAGCCAGCATCGTTCGGGCGCTGGCTTCTGGTGACGTGCAAATCGGTAATCTCGGTTCCAGCCCGTTAGCGGTTGCTGCCAGCCAGCAGGTGCCGATTGAAGTTTTCTTGCTGGCGTCAAAACTGGGTAACTCCGAGGCGCTGGTAGTTAAGAAAAACATCAGCAAACCCGAAGATCTGATTGGCAAACGCATCGCCGTGCCGTTTATCTCCACCACGCACTACAGCCTGCTGGCAGCGTTGAAACACTGGGGCATTAAACCCGGACAAGTGGAGATTGTGAACCTGCAACCGCCAGCGATTATTGCCGCCTGGCAACGGGGAGATATTGATGGCGCTTATGTCTGGGCACCTGCGGTTAATGCGCTGGAAAAAGACGGCAAGGTGTTGACAGACTCAGAACAGGTCGGGCGGTGGGGTGCACCGACGCTGGACGTTTGGGTAGTGCGCAAAGATTTTGCCCAGAAACATCCTGATGTGGTGAAAGCGTTCGCTAAAAGCGCCATTGATGCCCAGCAGCCGTACATTGCGAATCCGGACGTGTGGCTGAAACAGCCGGAAAACATCAGCAAACTGGCGCGCTTGAGCGGCGTACCGGAAGGTGACGTACCGGGGCTGGTCAAGGGAAATACCTATCTGACGCCGCAGCAGCAAACGGCAGAACTGACCGGAGCGGTGAACAAAGCGATCATCGACACCGCGCAGTTTTTGAAAGAGCAGGGTAAAGTTCCCGCCGTGGCGAATGATTACAGCCAGTACGTTACCTCGCGCTTCGTGCAATAAAAGGAGGCGCGAATGCTGCAAATCTCTCATCTCTATGCCGATTATGGCGGTAAACCGGCGCTGGAAGATATCAATCTGACGCTGGAAAGCGGCGAACTGCTGGTGGTGCTGGGGCCGTCTGGCTGTGGCAAAACCACCTTACTGAATCTGATTGCCGGTTTTGTGCATTATCAGCAAGGCAGCATTCAACTGGCGGGCAAGCGTATCGAGGGACCGGGTGCAGAGCGCGGGGTGGTTTTTCAGAATGAAGGGCTGCTGCCGTGGCGTAATGTGCAGGATAACGTGGCGTTCGGCCTGCAACTGGCGGGGATGGAGAAAAAGCAACGTCTGGAAATCGCTCACCAAATGCTGAAAAAAGTCGGGCTGGAAGGTGCGGGAAAACGCGACATCTGGCAGCTTTCTGGCGGTCAGCGTCAGCGGGTAGGGATTGCCCGCGCGCTGGCGGCTAATCCCCGGATGTTATTACTCGACGAACCGTTTGGCGCGCTGGACGCCTTCACCCGCGACCAGATGCAAATACTGCTGCTGAAACTCTGGCAGGAGACAGGCAAGCAGGTGTTGTTGATTACTCATGATATAGAAGAAGCGGTGTTTATGGCGACCGAACTGGTTCTGCTTTCACCGGGGCCGGGTCGTGTGCTGGAGCGTCTGCGACTCAACTTCGCCCGCCGCTTTGTTGCGGGAGAGTCTAGCCGCAGCATCAAGTCCGATCCACAATTCATCGCCATGCGCGAATATGTTTTAAGCCGCGTATTTGAGCAACGAGAGGCGTTCTCATGAGTGTGCTTATTAATGAAAAAATGCATTCGCGTCGGCTGAAATTGCGCTGGCCGCTCTCGCGTCAGGTCACTTTAAGCATTGGCACACTAGCGGTTTTACTGACTTTATGGTGGGCAGTGGCGGCGCTGCAACTGATTAGCCCGCTGTTTTTGCCGCCGCCGCAACAGGTACTGGCAAAACTGCTCACCATTGCCGGAACGCAAGGATTTATGGACGCCACGCTGTGGCAGCATCTGGCAGCCAGCCTGACGCGCATTGTGCTGGCGCTACTTGCGGCGGTGTTAATCGGCATTCCGGTTGGGATCGCCATGGGGCTAAGCCCGACGGTGCGCGGCATTCTGGATCCGGTAATTGAACTGTATCGCCCGGTGCCGCCGCTGGCCTATTTGCCGCTGATGGTGATCTGGTTTGGTATTGGTGAAACCTCGAAGATCTTACTGATCTATTTAGCGATTTTTGCACCGGTGGCGATGTCGGCGCTGGCGGGGGTGAAAAGCGTGCAGCAGGTTCGCGTTCGTGCCGCGCAGTCGCTAGGCGCCAGTCGCACGCAGGTGCTGTGGTTTGTCATTCTGCCTGGCGCGCTGCCGGAAATTCTCACCGGATTACGTATTGGTCTGGGGGTTGGCTGGTCTACGCTGGTGGCGGCGGAGCTGATTGCCGCGACGCGAGGCTTAGGTTTTATGGTTCAGTCAGCGGGTGAATTTCTCGCAACTGACGTGGTGCTGGCGGGGATCGCGGTGATTGCGATTATCGCCTTTCTTTTAGAACTGGGTCTGCGTGCGTTACAGCGCCGCCTGACGCCCTGGCATGGAGAAGTACAATGAGTGAACGTCTGAGCATTACCCCGCTGGGGCCGTATATCGGCGCACAAATTTCGGGTGCCGACCTGACGCGTCCGTTAAGTGATAATCAGTTTGAACAGCTTTACCATGCGGTGTTGCGCCATCAGGTGGTGTTTCTGCGTGAACAAGGCATTTCGCCACAGCAGCAACGCGCGCTGGCCCAGCGTTTTGGCGAGCTACATATTCATCCTGTTTACCCTCATGCCGAAGGGGTTGAGGAGATTATCGTACTGGATACCCATAACGATAATCCGCCGGATAACGACAACTGGCACACCGATGTGACATTTATTGAGACGCCGCCAGCGGGAGCGATACTGGCAGCGAAAGAGTTGCCATCAACCGGGGGCGATACGCTATGGACCAGTGGTATTGCGGCGTATGAGGCGCTCTCTGTTCCCTTCCGTCAGTTGTTGAGCGGGCTGCGCGCGGAGCATGATTTCCGTAAATCGTTCCCGGAATACAAATACCGCAAAACGGAGGAGGAGCATCAACGCTGGCGCGAGGCGGCAGCGAAAAATCCTCCTTTACTACATCCGGTGGTGCGAACGCATCCGGTGAGCGGTAAACAGGCGTTGTTTGTTAATGAAGGATTTACCACGCGAATTGTCGATGTCAGTGAGAAAGAGAGCGAAGCCTTGCTAGGCTTTTTATTTACCCATATCACCAAACCGGAGTTTCAGGTGCGCTGGCGCTGGCAGCCAAATGATATCGCGATTTGGGATAACCGCGTGACTCAGCACTATGCGAATGCAGATTATCTGCCACAGCGGCGGATTATGCATCGGGCGACGATCCTCGGGGATAAACCGTTTTATCGGGCGGGGTGAAACGAGCGCGGACGGTCCCCTCGAGCGGCGAAAGAACGGTGATATAGATGAAGCGAGTGCGGACGGTCCCCTCGCCCCCTTGGGGAGAGGG
>NZ_AEJZ01000372.1:0-3186 GCF_000208525.1 Escherichia sp. TW14182 | reverse complement strand
CGGATAAGGCGTTTACGCCGCATCCGGCAGGTAACCCCCAATCTTACCGACGACGCCCCAGCTTCACCGCTTTCAGCACCACAAATTTATTATTCGTAGCAATAGTGGTGCAGTTGCCGAAAATTTTCTTCAGTTTATGGAAGTAATCCAGATGGCGGTTGGCAACGATATACAGCTCACCGTTGATTTTCAGGCAGCGGCGGGCGTGGTGGAACATCTCCCAGGCGACGTTATCGGTCAGCGCATGTTGCTGATGAAACGGCGGGTTGCAGAGCACAGCATTAAAGCGGAAAGGCTCCACGCCGGAGAGCGCGTTGTTGATCATAAACTCGCAGCGATCCAACGCCTCTGGCATGTTGGTTTCTACATTCAAACGGCTGGAAGCAACCGCCATCGGTGATTCATCGACAAACACCACTTTCGCCTGCGGGTTTTTATCGAGCAATGTCAGGCCAATAACGCCGTTACCACAGCCGAGATCGACAATCTCACCTTCGAGGTTCTCCGGCAGATGCTGCATAAAGAAGCGCGCGCCAATATCCAGCCCGGTGCGGGAGAAGACATTCGCGTGATTGTGGATAGTCCAGTCAGTACCTTCCAGCTTCCAGCTAACGGTCTGCGGCGCATCGGCCAGCGGCGGTTCATTGAAAGTGCAATTAATCAGGCGCGCTTTTTTCCGTGCCAGCGTGGTGGTGGTCGGGCCGAGCACTTTTTCGAACAGTTCCAGCGTGGAAGTGTGGATATCGCGGGCTTTGGCACCGGCAATAATACGCGTATCCGACGTGACCACTTTACGCAGCGCACGCAGTTGCTGTTCCAGCAATGCCAGTGTTTTCGGTACTTTGATCAGCACCACACCCGGCTGTTGCGGGTAGTCGGCAGTGCTGTCGAGAAACTTCACGCTCGACTCATCAATCCCGTTGAGACGTAAATTCTCGCGCGTCGCCAGTTCACTGATATACGAGTCGCCAATACTGTACGGCTTATGTTCTGCCAGCGCACAGCTTAATGCGCCAAAAGCATCATTCAGGATCAACACCGGGCCGCAGATTTCTGTGTCGTCCAACTGTTGCAGCAGATATTCATCCGCCGCTTCCCACGCCTGTAGCGGGTTAACGTCATCCGTCGCCGGAAAACGTTGTAGTGTCAGTGAACGGAAACCGTTGTCTAAGTGGCTCATCGGCCCTCCTGAATGATAAAATTTCGACGTTGCCCCTGAAAAGGGTGCGTGAGTATACCCTTTTTCTCTTTTTCGTGGGCGGTTATGAGCAATCTTACTTATCTTCAGGGTTATCCCGAGCAGCTACTTTCCCAGGTGCGCACGCTGATTAATGAACAACGTCTGGGCGATGTGCTGGCAAAACGCTATCCGGGAACGCACGACTACGCCACCGATAAAGCCCTCTGGCAATATACCCAGGATCTGAAAAATCAGTTTCTGCGCAATGCCCCGCCGATCAATAAAGTGATGTATGACAACAAGATCCATGTGCTAAAAAACGCGCTCGGGTTACATACCGCTGTTTCTCGTGTGCAGGGCGGCAAGCTGAAAGCAAAAGCAGAGATCCGCGTCGCTACCGTGTTTCGCAACGCGCCGGAACCGTTTTTGCGCATGATCGTGGTGCACGAGCTGGCGCACCTGAAGGAAAAAGAGCATAACAAAGCGTTCTATCAATTGTGCTGCCATATGGAGCCGCAGTACCACCAGCTTGAGTTCGACACCCGGCTGTGGCTAACGCAGTTGTCGCTTGGGCAGGACAAAATCTGAAAATGATGCCAGGCGTTATATTTTCAACCATTAACGCCTAAAATCGACGCCCCTCTTTTCGTTAAGGATAACGACCATGCTGCGCGCATTTGCTCGCCTTCTTCGCCGCGTTTGTTTTTCTCGCCGGACTCTTAAAATTGCCTGTTTATTGTTGCTTGTGGCAGGAGCGACCATTTTTATCGCCGATCGCGCAATGGTCACCGCCAGCAAGCAGCTGACCTGGAGCGATATCAACGCCGTTCCGGCGCGTAACGTGGGTTTATTGCTGGGGGCGAGACCGGGTAATCGCTACTTTACCCGACGCATTGATACCGCAGCAGCGTTGTACCATGCCGGAAAAGTGAAATGGCTGCTGGTAAGTGGCGATAACGGACGTAAAAATTACGATGAAGCATCAGGCATGCAGCAGGCCTTGATCGCTAAAGGCGTACCGGCGAAAGTGATCTTCTGCGACTATGCCGGATTCTCAACGCTGGATTCGGTAGTGCGTGCCAAAAAGGTGTTTGGGGAAAACCATATCACCATTATTTCGCAAGAATTTCATAACCAACGCGCCATCTGGCTGGCAAAACAGTACGGTATCGACGCTATCGGGTTTAACGCGCCAGACCTCAATATGAAGCACGGCTTTTATACTCAACTGCGGGAGAAACTCGCTCGTGTCAGTGCGTTGATTGACGCGAAAATCCTCCATCGCCAGCCGAAATATCTTGGGTCATCGGTCATGATTGGTCCGTTTAGTGAGCATGGCTGCCCGGCGAAAGAATAATGCGTATCTGCGCACGTCGAAGATGAAAAAGGCGTGCTACATTGACGACAGAATCCCTTTATGGAGTATCCACGCGTTATGATACGTTTCGCTGTGATTGGCACGAACTGGATCACTCGTCAGTTCGTCGAGGCCGCCCATGAGAGCGGTAAATACAAGTTAACCGCCGTTTATTCCCGCAGCCTTGAACAGGCTCAGCACTTCGCCAATGATTTTTCTGTCGAGCATCTGTTTACATCGCTGGAAGCGATGACGGAAAGCGATGCCATTGACGCGGTGTATATTGCCAGCCCGAATGCCCTGCACTTTTCCCAGACACAACTTTTCCTTAGCCATAAAATTCATGTGATTTGCGAGAAGCCGCTGGCGTCGAATCTGGCGGAAGTGGATGCCGCCATTGCCTGCGCACGAGAAAATCAGGTGGTGCTGTTTGAGGCATTTAAAACCGCCAGCCTGCCGAACTTTCATTTGTTGCGCCAGGCGCTGTCGAAAGTCGGCACATTGCGTAAAGTCTTTTTCAACTACTGCCAGTATTCCTCGCGGTATCAGCGTTACCTGGATGGTGAGAATCCCAACACCTTTAATCCGGCGTTCTCTAACGGTTCAATCATGGATATCGGCTTTTACTGCCTGGCGTCGGCGGGGGGGG
>NZ_AEJZ01000373.1:0-2795 GCF_000208525.1 Escherichia sp. TW14182 | reverse complement strand
CTTGAACAGGGTCTCAATTTTTATCGTTTGAGTATCTGCTTGATTAAACGTCAGTTTTTCATCAGGCTTTCCGGAGGGGAAATTCAGTGTACAGGTACCACTCCCACAATTAACTTTATTTTTAACACCATCAACATAATCACTCCCCGTTATTTCAAGCTGAACATTGGCAGGAGCGGAACATGTTATTCTGGCAGCTACATCTTTTTTGACACCAGCAATGGCATCCTGAGCATTGATTGTTTTCATGTCAACATCAATGCTTGGAGAAGAAATAGAGCAGGAAGCTCTTATCTCTATTTTTACACCGCTTGTATCAATTGACGGCATCGAAGCCATCAGACTAGGATATGTTTTCCACCCACCACCGGCATGACCATCATAATCACCTTTATTCTCTTCAAAAGCAGATTTTATTGGTAATTGAACTGTATGCACACCAGGAAATGCTGTTGTCTTGTCTATCTCCAGTTGAAATCTATCCCAGGTGTCTTTGGAAAATGTCCATTTATCTCCTGGCCAGGAACATCCTACAACTCCCCATGTATGACGCTTTTGAGGAGTAACAACAGTTCTGACACCGGCAATTTGTACCTTAGCATCGTCATATGTGCTGGTTATTCTCATCCTTAATCCTGATGGATCTGTAAACCAACCATCAGGAAACTGAAACCAGTATCGGTCATATCCCCAAATAAGGACACCTGTGGCAAAAAGGTTAGCTCTGGTATCCACTACTGTACTGACCCCTCCGGCATGAATCTTCAAAGGGGTAACGATGGGGGCATTAGTTTCAATATTAAAGAATAGCGGGTCAACCACGGGCTTGTAATCATTGCCCCACAACATATTACAGTATCGTAGATCACCTGCTTGCACAAATCCACAGAACAGCAGGCATAAAGATAGAAAAAAGATTCTCACAATAAATTCTCCTTTGGCAAACGGTGAGACGGCAGAAAGCCTCGAAAAAACTGGTGAGGCACCAGGAACTTACGGAGACAAAACTATCCGGGGAAGACGTAAAATGAACCAAAATACATGTTTTTCACCAGAGGCAGGCCAGGAACTGCCGAAAAGTCTGCTGCAGTACTGCAGCAGAACAAAAGCTAGAAATAGCTGATACTCATATTTGCTGACGCTGAGAATGCACTGGCAGGTAGTTCTTTATTGCCTTCTTTATAAGGGATGGCCGTAAATGTAAATGTTCCGCTTTCCTGTCCTGTTAATCCGGCCTCTACAGGATAACCGATTGAATCCTGCCCGTTATGTTTACCGTCTCCTATAAGCAGCTTTGTGATGGTACCGTCCCCCTGATACAGGGCTATACCGAAATTTTCAACATTCGTTGCCAGTATATTTCTATGGTTCTTTAACATTGTTCCGGTTACCTTTACATAAGGTATCCCCTGCGTATAACTACACGTGACAGGAATACTGACTTTTTTCCAGTTCTGTTTATTTTCGACATCAACTATTAACACATCTCCAAAAGAGACCTCAATCGGTCTTCCCTGATTAATCTGGCAGGGGGGGATTTGTATTATTCCTGTGATATTTATCGGTATATCCACCGCAAGTGCCGGTATTGATGTAAACAACAGACTGGATACTATCAATTTGGTAATTATCCTTTTAAATATCATGCCCCCCCCTGTTAATGCATTCATTTGTACTTCTGCCTTTTTATTCAGTAGATTTCCTGTATTAACTCTGTTAAGACTTTTGTTACCGTTGATTTCTGGCAACCTGCCAGTGGCTTTCTTTTATTTATGTGTGTCACTCAAAATGCAGGAAGTGATACTCTGTTAATTACCCGAGTATGCTGGTTGGAATAACACACATGCCATTGATGCTGGATACCCCCCCCGGATATTTTTGAGGGTAGATATCTTAACCACTTCGAGAAAAAATGGGTATTATTCTTCTTGTCTGTTATGTTTTATCACTTATATAAAAGCTCAAATGTTACAGTGGAGTTGTAATCTCCCGGTTGTACTCCTTTATTTGCAATGGCTTCTGATGTTGCCTGAACAAAGGCTTTAAAATCCAGAACCACACTTTCCTTATCCACTTTATCTCCCTGCCCGCCATTATGAACCTGATTCAATTTCAGAAGGCTGATACCATCAGTATCAATAATCCCTATTCCTAACTTCCCCCTGTTTATCCCATTGACTCTCAGATATCCGGGTAATTCAGGCTCTTCATCGCCTCTGAAGGTTAACTCAACCATCTTCCACATTGTATTAAGTTGGCAGTTAATCAGCCTTATCCGGAACTTCTCTTCATAGCTTTTCCCCGGCCAGATATGATAAATGCGGGACGCTGTATCCATAAACGTCACCTCCTGTGAAGATGTTGATGGATCAATCTGACAAGGACTGTCCACTAAATTACCCGTAAATAAAAGTTCGGAGGAATATCCGGGTACAGACAACAAAAGCATTGTTGATAGCAGGACGTTGAATAACACTCCATGCGCTCTGTTTCTGTTCACTGTTTTCTCCTTATTCATAATCCAGTCGCAAACTCAACAGATAATTGTCATTCTGCGGATTCGTGTACGTATTCCCCTGCGCACGATTCTTTGCCTGCGCATTTGTCAGTGCCATCTGTTGTTTTTTATTTAACCTGTAAGTGAACTGATTTGCACCGTTGTACACGAAAGCACGACCAGCACTGACTAACTGTTGTTTGGGGTGAAGCGTACCTCCCTCTTCCTTGGTCAACAGGGTACTCTGCATTACAGTTATGCTGTTTCTTTCGGTTGCTGATGTGGAAGATAACATCAC
>NZ_AEJZ01000374.1:0-1014 GCF_000208525.1 Escherichia sp. TW14182 | reverse complement strand
TCTGTTCCCCTCACCCTAACCCTCTCCCCGGAGGGGCGAGGGGACTGTCTGGGCACATTTTTAGACTTTGTCATCAGTCAGAGCCTGCCATTGGCAGGCTCTGGTGTTCTTTTACGCTACCATGCTAATAATCAACACAATAATCAGCCCAACCACGGAGTTGACCAGTTCCAGCAGACCCCAGGTTTTTAACGTGTCTTTTACCGACAGGTCAAAATAACCCTTAAACAACCAGAAAGATGCATCGTTAATGTGGGTGAGGGTGTTGGAACCCGCAGCCGTCGCCAGCACCAGCAGCGCCGGATTCACGCCAACCAGTTGACCGGTTGCCGGATCAAGGATTGCAGCACTGATAATCCCGGCGGCAGTCATCGCCGAAACCACACCCTGACCGGTCGCCAGACGAATCAGTACGGTGATCAGCCACGCCATGATGTAGGGCGAGATATTGCCGTGGGACATCAACATGCCGATGGTGTCACCAATGCCGGTGTCGATGATGGTCTGCTTCAGCACGCCACCCGCACCGATGATCAGAATCACCATTGCAATACTCTTCACCGCGCTTTCAAAAGCGTTCATCACCCACTGCATATCGTGCCCGCGCGCGGTGCCAAAGAGTACGAACGCAACAACCATCGCAATAAACATTGCAATCGGCGAGGAACCGATAAAGTTAACCACTTCCCAGGCAGGGGTATCTTTTACCAGCCAGATATTGGCGATGGTGGTGGAGATCATAATGATCGCCGGGATCAGCGGCACCAGAATCGAAACGCCGAAAGAAGGCAGATTGTTCATATCTACCGGTTGATCTGCTTTCAGAAATGACGGCGTTGGGCGTTCCAGATTACCGAGGAACTTCGGCAGGATCAGGCCAGCGCAGATTACACTTGGGATCGTCACCAGTACGCCATAGATATAAACCATCCCCATATCCGCGCCATAAGCATTTACCAGCGCCACCGGACCCGGCTGCGGCGGGAACAGTGAATGTGCGGTGGTGGCAGCCGC
>NZ_AEJZ01000375.1:0-4715 GCF_000208525.1 Escherichia sp. TW14182 | reverse complement strand
TAGAGCCCCCCCCCCGCCGTCTGCTTCTGGCTACGGTTCGCCTGGCTATCTTCGGCGCTCACAAACGCCACATTTTTACCGCTGATCTGCACATCGCCCGCGTTAGCCTGTAGCCGCGAGCCGGTGAACTGCACATCATCACCCGCCGTCAGTGCGACACTAGCGCCCTGGATCTGGCTACCTCGATGCGTCACGCTCTGGCTCGTCTCCTGCTGGACCGTATGTTCGAGTCCCAGGCCGACGCGGTACTGCTTGTCGCCCTGTTTTTTGGCGTAGGTCCTGGCATGCAGCGAAGTGCTTTGTTCGTCACGGCTATCGACTCTCGCCGCCGCCTTGACATCGACACGTCCGCCTGCGTTCAGGTCAACGTGTCCGTCTCCCGCCACTTGGCTGCCCAGCACCTGAATGTCCCCCGCGCTCTGCACTCGTAGATTCACGTCCGACGTCAGCTGACTGGCGCGCAACTGCTCATGGCTCTCCTTACGCTGCTGGGAGGCGGTGGTGATGTTGAAGACGCCGCCGCGCCGGCTGTTATCCTGCTCACTCGAGGTATTTACCACATGATCGATGACTACATTCCCTTGACGCGCCTGCACCACCCCGCCGCGCCCGCCCTGCGCACGGCTGCCTCTGATCGTCACACCCTGCCCGCCGCTGATCGTCAGCGTACCACCGCTCTCGACCTCGCTGGCATGGCTGCGCTCCTGGCTATGGTTGTTGTCCCGCTCACCGCCGCCGCCAATGCCGCCCCAGTAGGTATGGTTATCGACCTCGCTCTTACGGTTCGCGACATTCTGCACATCCAGCGTCACCGTCCCCGCCGCCGCGATCTCAGCATCGTTATTACTCTGGATCTGTGCGGCTTGCGCGTTCAGGTTGCCCTTCGCCTGCAACACCGCGTCATGGCCGGCGCGTAGGCTGACTTGACGTAGACGCTCCTCGCTCTGGCGCTGTTGCCAGCGCCCGCTATTCAGGCTGGCGCCCTCGTTGCGCTTATAGCCCGTCAGCTGGCTTTCATCGTGCTCACGTACGCCACGCAACGTGATGTCGCCCTGCGACCGTAGCCGAATATCCTGCCCCGCCTTCACCTCACTGCCCTCCAGACGTAAGTCGCCACGCGTGGCGCTAAGATTGGCGTTGTGGCGCGCCTCAATCCGCCCCGTCTGCACCTGTTGTTGGCTGTTATGGCGGGTTTCGTCATGTTGCCAGGAGTAAAACCAGCGATTGTCGGTCTGCTCCTGACGCTGCGTCAGGAGCTGGCCATCCAGCAAGACGTCGCCACCCTGGATCGTCACATCGTCGCCGCGCAGATCCGTCGCCGTCAGATGGTTACTCTCCGCTGCCACCAGCGTCAGGTTCTTGCCGCTGATCTCCGTACGCCGGTACCTCTGCTTCTGCTGGCTCGCGTGAACGTCGATCCCTCCGCGGTAGTTCTGATAGTTATCCTTGCCGCTGCTCTGTGTCGCACGTTCGGTGAGGGTACCTTCGGCGCGCAGTGTCTTCGCCTGTAGCGTCACATCCCCGCCACGCAGTTGCGCCGACTGTAGCGCCAGGCGATCTTTCGCCTTGACCTTGATGGCCTGCTCGGCTTGGAGGCTACCCGCCAACTTCACCCCACTCCCCTCGGCGGTATTGATGATGCGGATGCGTCCGGCCTGCATGCTACCTAGGTAGTAGCTGTCTAATGCCGTATCGTTGGGGGCTGACTCGATCTGTGTCAGATCGCGCGTCAGCCGATTGTTGCCGCTGATGGCATTAATCGCAACGGCGCGTACGGCACCGTTGCTCTCGATACGAGGGGCCACCAGATCCAGTACGTGCTCTGCCGCCACCCCTCCGCTACCGATCTGCAACAGATTGTGATTATTCAGCGTAGAATAAGCGCGCAACATACCATTCTCGATCAGCGGATTACCCACCACCAGCGAGGAGCGGGAGGTATTAATAAAGCCGCACCCGTCGCAGGTAATGCCGTTGGGGTTGGCCAAGACATAGTCCGCCGCCATGCCAAACACCTCTTGTTGACCGAGCAGCAACGAAGGGTTACGGCTGATTACCTCGTTGAGGATTACGCTGGCGCTGTGCCCGTTCAGATTCGGGTTGGCGGCCAGTTGCCCCGCTAGCTGTGACTGGCCTGCGCTCAAGGCGTTATTGAATACCGCGCCGGGCCGGTTGACGTTAAAGTCTTGATACTGGTTATGGGAGAGGCCCTGATCCGTCGGTTTAACAATGTTAACAACTTGGGTGCCATTCGCTGCCGTCGACACCCCTGGCCCCAATGCCCCACCATCCGCGACGATACCCGCAGCAAAACTGCTACAGGTGACAAAGGAGATGGCGATAATGCTCGCCAAACGTCCGGCTGAAGAGAGTTTAAAATATTGACGTGCCATAGAGATTACCTCATGTTAAGGTCAAGCAACGTTGAGAATGGGTTAAAAGGAGTAAGAAAACTGCGTAAGTAACTGAGTCGATTGTTTTGGAAAGTTATGATTGGCAAGCGCCCGGGCTCGTCCGACTTCAATGTCGAGCTGCGCGGACATCATATTCAGCGTTACACCCGCCATGGCGCCGACACCACTCTGCCATCCTTGCTGGCCGATACTCGACCGCACGCGGCCGACATCCACACCGAGGCGCGGTGTCAGCGTCAACGTACGCCACGTCACCGGACGCGACAGCGTATTCTGCCAATACCAACCGTTATCCGCCGACAGACTGCCCCGCTTGAATCCACGTATCGCACTGTGATCCGTCAGGTTGATCCATTCGATACCCGGCAACGGATCCCGACTGTATTGCCCATACCATTGGCTAGAGAAGCGGTAGTCTGCGCCGAGCAGAGTGAAACTTTGGCTTAACGAGGCGGCCAACTTCAGCTTGGTGTACTGCGCCTCTGCCCCGGTGCGTAGTCGTCCGCGATCGGCGCCCAGCACGCGCACGCCTCGCTCCACGCTGAGATTTCCCGTCGCCAGCCCGTATGGCAAGACATGCAGATGGTTAAGCCCAAGCTCCACCACGCTCAGTGTCGGGCTGCTAACCTGTAGCAGATCATCCTGTAAGTAGTTACGAATGTGCTTCGCGGTTAATTGGGCGCTCAACGTGTTAATTTGCCGCTGGCTACGTTGAATCACGTCATCGACACGCAAGCCATATTGGCTGGATGCACCATCCAGACGAATACGGGTATGCAGCAACGGCTGGTACATCAGATAGTGTGAAAAACTGGCGAACCCGCTAAAGGTCAAGGCGCCGTAAGGCAGTGAATAAAACAGCATATAGCTGCGGCTGTAACGCTCCGCAGGTCGCGCCAGCGTCGAAGAGAGGCTCAAGCTGGCGAAATCGGAGAGCCCTAAGGGGCTATCCAGCGTGGCATTACCACGCGCCACCCACTCCCCGGTTCCCTGCTGACCCGCGTTATCCAACGAGGTGCTCACCTGCCAAGGACGACTGCGTTGGTTATACAAGCGAATAACCGAGCCGCCGACCCGCTTACCCGGTAAAATATCCATGCTGACGTGGTTCGAGCGCAGACGATTAGCCTGATCCAATCCCTGATCCAGTTCGCTTAAGCGCAACGGTTTGCCGATCAAGCCAGGAAACAGCCAGCGTCGGTTTACGCTCCGATCGCCCCCCTCAATACGCTCGATATACCCTTCAGTGACTCGTAGGCCTAACTCACCGCGCGCATTGGGACGCAAAAATTGCACCCGTGCCGTGATATACCCCTTATCCAAATATAAGGCGGTAATTTGTTTGGCTAACCGGTTAACATCACGACTACTAATACAGTTCGTTGGCAGCGCATCCAATGTCGCGAGATCGTGCAAGGACAATAGCGTAATCCCGGTTAAATAAACCCCACTGATCGGTAGGCAGGTGTCGATATCACGTAATTGATCCGCGCCTGCGACGGAGGGCACAGCATGTTGTTGTTTGGTTAGACGTTGCAGCGCCTGCTGCTCCAGCAATGAATTAAGCTGCCGGGTACTGTTTTGTAACGCTCGGCGCGACTCATCGGTTGGTGTATTGTCCCACTGGGAGCTCGCCCCCACACTGCTTGTTACGCACCAGATCATCACCCATAGCAGTCTACAAATTAAAGTTTTACTCATTGGATTTGCCTGCCCCTATATTTCCAGATACCTGTTATCACTTAACCCACTACTGGCCCGCTGACGCAGATATTCCCGTGGCGAGCGATAACCCAGTGCACTATGCGGATGCCATTCGTTATAATGCTCGAACGCCTCTGCAAGGCTCTTTGCTGTCGTTAGCCCGTCTGGTTTGGGCATGATATTGATGTAGTCACGCTTTATCGTTTTCACGAAGCTCTCTGCTATTCCGTTATTCTGCCGGATTCGTACAACGCCCGGTAACCACCGTAAGCATCGGCCTGAAGCACACCACTGAAATCGGCCAGATGATTCTGTGGATGTATGTCTTTCCGGTCCGGGCTGTATGCGAACCAGACCGCCGGGGGCATCTGTGAACCGGCGTTACGGTCATCACGGACGTAGACCCACAGCCAGGTTGTCCGGGTTTTACCACTGCCCGACTCCTGGACAGGCTTGCATATTTCCCGGTGACGATATGAGCCAAGAGTCCCGATACTGCATAACTGCGTTTAGGGGGGAAAGTGGTGCCTGCACGATATGGTCGTGCAGACAGCAAGTCTGTATCGGATGACTGTGATTCTCTCCTCTCAATTCAAA
>NZ_AEJZ01000376.1:0-541 GCF_000208525.1 Escherichia sp. TW14182 | reverse complement strand
ACTGGTCAATGAGCATTATTGGCGTTACGGTTCTGTGCCTGATCATCGGTTTTGTGTCACCGTTGCTGGCCTTTGGCGACGTTCGCCCGTTTGCGCCACTGTGGCTGCGTCTGACGCTTATCGGCCTGATCCTGCTGACTTATGCACTATACGGCCTGTACCGCCTGTGGCGGGCGCTGCGCCTGGATGAACAATTGCTGCGCCGTTTCCTGCATCCACGTGGGGAAGACGTGCCGGTGGCCGGGGAAATTAAAGCTGATTTGCGCACCGTCAGCAATATTGTCACCCGCGCCATCCGGCAACTAAAACAACTACGAGTAGATCAGCCATTCTGGCGTAAGGTACTGGAAGGAAAGCGTTTTCTGTACGAGTTACCGTGGTTTATGGTCATCGGCAGTCCGGGCGATGGTAAAACTACCGCGTTGCTCAACACTGGATTGCAGTTCCCACTAGCAGAACAGATGGAACAGACCGTACATATCCTGAATGTACCTGGTGGCGGCACGCTGCATTGCGACTGGTGGTTTACCAACGAAGCGGT
>NZ_AEJZ01000377.1:0-7984 GCF_000208525.1 Escherichia sp. TW14182 | reverse complement strand
AAAAAAACAGCCCGAAACCTTATTCGGTTTCTTCGCTGTCCTGTTGCGCGGAAGTATTCTGCGCGCTGCTACCATGATGATAGTTACTGCTAGTACCGCCACCGGCATTGTTACTGTGATGAGAAACCGGGCGAGACGGGACAACAGTAGAAATCGCGTGCTTATAAACCATCTGGCTGACCGTGTTTTTCAACAGGATCACGAACTGATCAAAAGACTCGATTTGTCCTTGCAGCTTAATACCATTCACCAAATAAATAGAAACTGGAACACGTTCCCGACGCAGTGCGTTCAGGAACGGATCTTGTAAAGATTGCCCCTTAGCCATTCTCTCTTTTCCTTATATGCTTATTTGTACTTTGAACCTTTCGATTCTGAAAAAATTGCGCACGATACGTCTCAATTGTACACATTCAGCCTGCGATAGCACCAACAACCTGTAATACTTCGTCACGCGCCTGTTCTGGTTTTTCACTGTCAAGCCAGTGAACTCCTTCCCAACCACGCAGCCAGGTTATCTGCCGCTTCGCCAACTGTCTCGTGGCGCAAACACCTCGATAAACCATTTCATCGTATGAGATTTCGCCTTCAAGGTAAGACCACATCTGGCGATAACCCACGCAACGAATGGAAGGCAAATCCGTATGCAAATCTCCTCGGGCAAAAAGCGCCCGGACTTCTGCTTCAAAACCTGAAGCCAACATCTGATGAAAACGCTGCTCAATTCGTTGATGGAGCAGTTCACGGCTCGCCGGGGCGATGGCGAACTGATGCACCTGATACGGTAGAGCGTCTCCTGACGTTTGCGTCAGTTCCGTTAAAGTTTTACCCGAAATGAAAAAAACTTCCAGTGCCCGGGAAAGCCTTTGTGGATCATTTGGATGAATCCTTGCTGCCGCAACAGGATCTATCTCCTGCAGTTGACGATGCAATGACTCCCAACCTTGCTCTGCCGCTTGTTGCTCAATTCTGGCTCGTACTTCGGGGTTCGCCGACGGTAGCGGCGACAATCCCTCCAGTAACGCCTTGAAATACAACATAGTACCGCCCACTAACAGCGGGATTCGCCCCGCCGCCGTGATATCGGCCATTTCCGCCAGCGCATCGCGACGAAAATCAGCAGCCGAATAAGCCTGCGACGGATCGCGAATATCCAGCAATCGGTGCGGCGCGGCGAGTAACTCTTCAGCGTTCGGCTTCGCCGTCCCGATATCCATCCCTTTGTAAATAAGGGCAGAATCAACGCTTATCAACTCTACTGGTAAAATTTTACGCAGCTCAATGGCTAACGCCGTTTTACCGGAGGCCGTCGGCCCCATCAAAAAAATTGCCTTAGGCAGGCTCGCCTTACTGATATCACTCATCTTTCAGGGCTTTTATCGCCGGATGTAAATCAACAGATTGTAACAGACCACCCGGCGGCGTTTTCACAAGCTGCGGACATAACCGTTCTACATCCGCCAGCAGGGTAATGGCCTGCGCCATTGACCACTGTGCATGTTCGCTCATCAGATTTCGTGCAATCCACTGCGCAATATTGCCAGGTTCGAATACGGACTGCTTCGCCAGGTAGCCTATCAGTTCAGGAATCAAGATTTGTAAATTTTGTTGGCGTAAGGGTAAAGGCACGGCTCTGATGGTCACATGCTGCGCATCAGACTGAAATTCAATGCCTAACTCCGCCAGAGCGGACTGCGCTTTTTCTAATGCCGATTTTTCTTCGCCAGAGACTTTTAGCCGCAACGGAATAAGCAACGGCTGGGCACAAACCGGCGCCTCACCCGGCGTCAGTTGCATCTGACGCAACCAACGTTCCGCTACCGCCAGGGCTAAAAGTGAAATGTTGCCGTCACGCTCCAGCAGCGCACAGTCGGAATTGACGATAGTCAACACCCGACCAAAGCTTTGACCATTCGATGCCAGCGTAAGTTCCTGCGGTTCTGGCGCTTTTGGTTTGAGCATCGGCGCAGGCGTTTGCAAAAGCTGGCGATACACTTCGCCTTGCTGTTTCTGGTAGCCCGGTTGCGCGTTCGGCCAGGGAACAGACTGGCGACTGCCTGATGCTGGCGCAGGAGTGTAGCGTGGAGCTATCGGCTCACGAACTGCCGGTTCTGCAAAGTGATTGCGCCCCGCCGCCACGCGGTTTTCCGGAATGGCACGCGGTGCAGGTTGGGGGTCATCGTCCAGCGGTAGCGGCGTTTCCAGTTGCTGATGTAGCACGCTCAGCACGCCCTGATAGATAAAGTCATGCACCAGACGCGACTGATGGAAACGCACTTCGTGTTTGGCGGGGTGCACGTTGACGTCCACCTGATGCGGGTCGATCTCCAGATACAGCACAAACGCAGGTTGCTGATCGGCGCCCAGTTTGTCTTCGCAGGCCTGGCGGATCGCATGATTGATCAGGCGATCGCGCATCATGCGCCCATTCACGTAGCAATACTGAATTTCCGCCAGTGCAGGCGTGGTGTGATTCGGATCAGCCACCCAGCCGCGCAGCGTGAGATCGCCGTGCTGCCATTCAATCGCCAGCGCATGTTCGAGAAAAGCGGTGCCACAAATCGCCCCTAAACGGCGTTCTTTTTGCCCGCCTTCCGGCACTGCGCGGTACTGGCGCACAATTTTGCCGTTATGCGACAAGTTGATAGTGACGTCGAAACGCGCCAGCGCAATGCGGCGGATGATTTCATCGATATGGTTAAATTCGGTTTTCTCGGTGCGCAGGAATTTGCGCCGCGCCGGAGTGTTGTAGAACAGATCCAGCACCTCCAGCGTTGTTCCCACCGGATGCGCCGCTGGTTTAACCGTCACGTCCATATCACGCCCTTCGGCATAAGCCTGCCAGGCTTCCTGCTGTTCCGCAGTGCGCGAAGTGAGCGTCAGGCGGGAAACCGAACTGATACTCGCCAGCGCCTCACCGCGAAAACCCAGGCTGATAATAGCTTCGAGATCGTCCAGAGAGGCAATTTTACTGGTAGCATGACGAGCCAGCGCCAGCGCCAGCTCATCTTTTTTGATACCGCAGCCGTTATCACGAATGCGGATAAGTTTCGCCCCACCGCGTTCGATATCAATATCGATGCGCGTCGCACCCGCATCGAGGCTGTTTTCTACCAGTTCTTTGACTACCGACGCAGGTCGCTCGACCACCTCACCTGCGGCAATCTGGTTCGCCAGTTGTGGCGGTAAGACCTGAATTGGCATCAATTATCCTTAGTTTGGCAGCGTGCGATCTGGCGTCGTCACCGTACTGGCAGTTTGTGCCGTTGCCCCCTGCGGCGCAGATTGCATCGGATGCGCAAGGAAGTAATTGCGCAGGCCTTTGTAAATGGCTTCTGCCAGCTGTTGTTGGTAATCGTCGCTCGCCAGCAAACGTTCTTCGCTGTTGTTGCTGATAAAACCGGTTTCGACCAGTACTGACGGGATATCCGGCGAACGCAGAACACCAAGGCTGGCGTGTTCTGGTCGACGTTTATGAATTTCGCCAATGCGTTGCAACTGACTGATCATACTGGTCGCCACATCATACCCTACCCGCTGGGAATGACCGAACTGTAAATCCAGCACCGCCTGGCTTAAATACGGGTCAGACTGACTGTTCGCCAGCACATCGCCTGCCCCGCCCAGCAGCTCCGACTGTTTCTCGTGCTGTTCCAGCCAGCTTGCCATTTCACTGTTTGCGCGACGGTTAGAGAGCACCCACACGGAAGCGCCGGTAGCACTGCGGTTCGGTGCGGCATCAGCGTGAATCGACACAAGGAAATTGGCGTTTTGCTTACGTGCCACATCGCTGCGCCCCATCACCGAGATAAAGTAATCCCCGTCACGGGTTAAAACGCCCTTAAACATCGGATCATCATTGAGCAAAGTACGCAATTTACGCGCGATGGCGATGGTGACATTTTTCTCCCGCGTACCGCCAGGGCCGATAGCGCCAGGATCCTGACCACCGTGTCCGGCATCAATGGCGATGACAATTTTTTCGCCAGTGTTAGCCGTCGCGCGCGCTGCCGGACGCGTCACCGTATTGCTACTGATGACACCCGTAGCCCGGTTGCTCTCGGTTTTAAACGGATTACGCGCCGGTTCGCTGACGCGCGGTGCGACAACCGCAGGCGTTTCAACACGTTTAGCAACCACGGGCGGCGGCGGAGGCGGTGGTGGCGCATCGGCATTAATCGTAAAGACGACGGTGTAATTGCTGCCATTCTGCCGCTTCACCGCTTCGGTTTTACCGTTTTCGGTGAGATCGACCACCAGCCGCAGCGTTTGCGCATCTTTTGGCGTTCCAGAGCGAATCGCCTTCACCAGATTATTACCGCTGAACAACAACGGCAGCCCCTGAATCACGCCCGTTTGTTTGATATCGAGCGCCACGGTGCGTTTGCTTTGATGGCTAAAAGCATAGTCAGGATCGCCAATAAAACTTAACGTAATCCGCGCCTGTTGATTGCCATTAGAAACCTGAATATCAGAGAGCGTAGCGGCGCCAGCCTGCGCGCACAGCAGCACCAACGTCGCTACCAACCAATTTCTGATGCGATACATCATCCCGCCACCTTCAAAGGTTAACCGGCTAAACGCGCCAGCAACAATTCACCCGCAGAGGAGACCGCACTCACGCGCGCCTCACGGCCTTGTGCCTGATAATCAATGTGTATTTCGACATCCGGGTCAGGAAGAACACCTGTACCTTGTTGTGGCCACTCCACCAGGCAGATGGCATCGTTGGCAAAATAATCGCGGATCCCCATAAACTCCAGCTCCTCGGGATCAGCAAGGCGGTACAAATCAAAGTGATAAACCATTAAGTTGTCGAGCGTATAGGGTTCGACCAGGGTATAAGTGGGGCTTTTGACATTACCCTGATGACCCAGAGCCTGTAAAAAGCCCCGGCTAAAGGTGGTTTTACCTGCGCCTAAATCGCCATACAGATAGATTACGGTTGCACCATCGCAGGCTTTCGCTACCCGCTCGCCCAGGTCTAATGTTGCCTGCTCATCAGGGAGCGGAATT
Organism: Escherichia sp. TW14182; assembly: GCF_000208525.1. Lineage (NCBI taxonomy): Bacteria > Pseudomonadati > Pseudomonadota > Gammaproteobacteria > Enterobacterales > Enterobacteriaceae > Escherichia > Escherichia sp. TW14182. The sequence continues at coordinate 2,968 of NZ_AEJZ01000377.1, read as the reverse complement.
ACTCGATTCATCATGGTTTTTATCAGTCACTTCCGGGTTAACAATACGCTGTAGCGTGGAAAAGAGATCGGTTGCCAGCATCCCGCGCGTACCAAAACGCGCCGCCAGCACGTCAGCCGCCGCGCCGTGTGCGATACAGCCAGCACAGGCTGCATCATACGGCGACAGTTTTTGCCCAAGCAATGCGCCAATAATACCAGAGAGCACATCACCCATGCCGCCGCTGGCCATCCCTGCATTTCCGGCATCAATAATGCCTAAAGCGTCAGGATGGGCGGCGACCACGGTTCCGGCACCTTTCAGCACCGCTACGCCGCCATAACGTTGTACCAGACGTTGGGCGCAATGTAAGCGGTCACTTTCAATTTCTGCAACGGAACAGCCCAACAACCGTGCGGCCTCGCCAGGATGCGGCGTGATCACGCGATTGTGACGCTTATCGGGATTGATTGCCAGCAGGTTCAATGCATCAGCATCCCACAACATCGGTTTGCGAAAACTCTCAACTTTTTGTAGGGCTTTTTTCCCCCACTCTTGCTGGCCCAGACCAGGGCCAATCACCACCACATCGGCCCATTCCAGGCTTTCAGTTAAAGATTTCTCCGTCAACTCGTACACCATCAATTCCGGTCGTGCGGTCAGCAGCGGCGCAATGTTTTCACTGCGGGTCAGTACTCGGACTAGACCAGCGCCAGCACGCAGCGCCGCTTCCCCCGTCATACGAATAGCCCCCGCCGTGCCGTGATCGCCACCGATAATCACCAGCCGCCCGTGATCGCCTTTATGCGAAGTCGGGCGACGCGGTTTCAGCCAGTGAGAAAGTTGTTCTGCCGAAAACCGCTGAATTTTCGTCTCCTGACCTGCCAGCCAACTGTCCAGTCCCAGCGAGTCAAAATGCAGTTGCCCGGTAACATCCCGTGCTTTGCCGGTTAACAAACCAGGTTTAAGGGCAATAAAGGTGATGGTGTGAGCGGCGTTGATCACCGCGCCTGGCGTGGCGCCGGTTTCTGCCAGCAGGCCGGAAGGGATATCAACCGCCACAATCGGCGCCGGATGGGAATTAGCATGGTCGATTAATTGGCTAACAGATTCGCGGGGTGCTTGCTGCAATCCGGTGCCGAGCAGCGCATCAACGATCAAATCCACCGGCGCAGGCCAGACAATATTCGAGGCATGGATCTCGCCTCCCGCGTTTAACCATGCTTCGCGTGCCAGCGCAGCCTCTTCCGGTAACGGTTTGTCGCTCTCCTGGGCCAGTAACGTAACCTCAATACCGACCGCTTTTGCCAGCCGCGCGACCACGTAGCCATCGCCGCCATTATTGCCATGACCGCACAGCACCAGCCAGTGGCGGGCGTCAGGATAGGCGGTACGACACACCTGAAACGCGGCTTCACCCGCACGAAGCATCAGTTCATAAAGCGTTAGCCCCAGCGCATCTGCCGCTTCGCGTTCGCCACGTCGGATATCGTCGGCGTGCCAGACGGTGTGTGGTATACTTACGGGGTTTTTCTTCATTGTATGGTCCGTCATGTCAGAGCCCCTCGATCTCAATCAATTAGCGCAAAAAATTAAACAGTGGGGGCTGGAACTGGGCTTTCAGCAGGTGGGTATTACCGATACCGATCTCAGCGAGTCCGAGCCAAAACTGCAAGCATGGCTGGACAAACAATACCACGGCGAAATGGACTGGATGGCGCGTCACGGTATGCTGCGCGCCCGCCCCCACGAGTTATTACCCGGTACGCTGCGCGTGATCAGCGTGCGGATGAACTACCTGCCTGCCAACGCCGCATTTGCCAGCACGCTGAAAAATCCCAAACTCGGCTATGTTAGCCGTTATGCGCTGGGTCGTGACTACCACAAACTTCTGCGCAACCGACTCAAAAAGATGGGCGAGATGATTCAGCAACATTGTGTTTCGCTGAATTTTAGACCGTTTGTCGATTCTGCGCCTGTTCTTGAGCGCCCGCTGGCTGAAAAAGCGGGACTTGGCTGGACAGGTAAGCACTCACTTATCCTCAATCGCGAAGCCGGTTCGTTCTTCTTTTTAGGCGAGCTGCTGGTTGATATTCCGTTACCTGTGGATCAACCGGTCGAGGAAGGATGCGGTAAATGCTTGGCCTGTATGACGATTTGCCCGACCGGAGCCATCGTCGAGCCATATACCGTAGATGCTCGCCGCTGCATTTCTTATCTGACGATAGAACTGGAAGGGGCAATCCCGGAAGAGTTACGCCCGTTAATGGGAAACCGTATTTACGGTTGCGATGACTGCCAGCTTATCTGCCCGTGGAATCGCTATTCGCAACTGACAACTGAAGACGATTTCAGCCCACGCAAACCACTACACGCACCGGAACTCATTGAGTTATTCGCCTGGAGCGAAGAGAAGTTTTTAAAAATAACAGAAGGTTCAGCGATCCGCCGTATAGGCCACCTGCGCTGGCTGCGTAATATCGCCGTAGCATTAGGCAATGCGCCCTGGGATGAAGCGATTCTGGCGGCGCTGGAAAGTCGTAAAGGTGAGCATCCACTTCTTGATGAACACATAGCGTGGGCGATTACGCAGCAAATCGAGCGACGAAATGCCTGCGTGGTTGAGGTTCAACTACCGAAAAAACAGCGTCTTGTTCGGGTGATTGAAAAGGGCTTACCACGCGACGCCTGATTCATCCACAGCTTGTGAATAAAAATAAAAACGCATTGCAATTCAAGCCGGAAAAAATCGTCAAGCGATCAATACGACAAATCGAAACCTTAATTTTCAATTTAAATATCAACACGTTAATAATTTACTATTCACCGTGCGAAGTTTTTCTGAAATTAAGATTACAGCCTGAACCTGTGGATAACTCTGTTTACAAGAGTTTGTCAGAGACAACAAAAACCAGCAATAACGCATTGCGTCGCTGTGGATAGTTTATTGAGAGGAGAATTTGGAGCGGGAAACGAGACTCGAACTCGC
>NZ_AEJZ01000378.1:0-1619 GCF_000208525.1 Escherichia sp. TW14182 | reverse complement strand
GTCAATATGAGTTCGCCGGAACGATACTGTGAATGGCAAAAACATACTGGTGATCGCTCATGTTCAGCGCCTTCAGTGCATATCTGGCGCACTCAAAAATCTGCTCATTTGTCGGATTATCTTCTTCACGCCACGACAGAATCGCATGATACACCGGGTCCTGACAGCGCCGGTTCTGCGACGCAACCGCATCCATTTCAGCAGCTGCCGTTTCAATACCGAAGCAGTTTGTTTCACACAGAACCTCGCCACAGAGCACCTGCTGACGCCCGTCGTCACTCCGGGACAGCACATGATTCCGGTGTAAATCCATCCCCTCTTCAATAAAGTGACCAAGATGTTCCACGATGGCTTCGCGCGACCGGACCGGACGGACATAAGGATTATCCGGCGACAGCAATTCACCGGGCTTCTTGTCCACCCGGCAAATCAGATAGCTGATCAGCTGCAGAAAGCTGGACCGGCCATCGCGCCTTTTTTCCGGAACAATCACAATCACGCCGTTTACTTCTCCTGATGATGAACACCGGTATGGATGGCAACAACCGCTTTCTTCAGCGCAACAAGTACCTCCGAAAACTGCTTACTCAGTTCCGGTGTCATATGAGACTGCATCTGATTGTAGAGATGTTTCTGCAGACCACCGAGACGCAGAAGCTCGTTAATCATGCGGATATCCGTGGGCGGTGCGATGCGGCGACCCAGAGCACAACGACGAAGATATTCCCCCACGCTCATACCGGAAAGTTCGGCCTTTTCTTTAATCAGTGCCTTTTCCTCCGGCAGACAACGAACGCTGGGAAGCAGGGCTGTTCTGTTTCTTTTTTCACTCTTGCTCATCGCGCTCTTTTCCGGTGTTCAACCATCGTTATGTCGTGTCTTTTCTGTCTGGGGTGTCGGGGCTGTGCCCTGACCAGGGGTTTTGTAGCAAAGCCATCGAAGATGGCGGTGCTACAAAACATATCCTGTCCCGTCTTTGGTGTCTGGTTTTCGTCTATTATGCCCCGCATGGCTTTCATTGTCATTACACCAAGTGGCTGTGTGGCGACTGGAGGCTTCGCACCCTGCCTGATATAATGTGCCCGGTTCGCTATTCAGAGGAAAAACAGATGGCCGCCAGAAACTTCTACACTAAAGAGCAGATAGAACAGGCAAAAAAGCAGCTTGAGGCGTTGCCCGATCTGACTGAAACACGCCTGACCGGAAAGGATGTTCTTGAAGGGCTGAAATCACAAATCATGGAACTGGCTACACGGAAAGGCTATTCCGTAAAGGATATAAAATCTGCACTCGAAAGCTGCCAGATAACGGTCAGTGAGCGTGCAATCAAGGAGATCATCACTACGCATCAGAACACCAGGAGAAAATCATCACGAAATCAGAAGAAATCATCTTCTGCGTCAGATATGCAGACCTGTTCCTGAAGCCTTACGGTGAATCACTATTCCTTTCTGTTACTCACTTAACACCATGTCATGCAGTTCGCCAGGTAGTAACCAATACTGTTTCATGGTGTTATCTGTGACACCGGGCTGTACAGAGTGACAGTATCAATGTGAACCATCAGCCAGAAGAGCACGCCATGACGTGGTAACACACCGCAGCCATTCCTTTACCAC
>NZ_AEJZ01000379.1:0-1820 GCF_000208525.1 Escherichia sp. TW14182 | reverse complement strand
CAGCCTGCGTTCAGTTGATTACGTACCGCAACGTTATCCGTACAGTCGAGCACCAGATCGTGTTTAGTAATCAACGCAGCAAGCTCAGCATCATCAAGTAACGCATTCGCTGGTGTAATTGCGATATGTGGATTGATCCGTGCCAGTGCATCACGGGCAGATTCAACCTTCGGTTGCCCGACCGTAGCGTCACTGTGTAGCGTCTGGCGTTGCAGATTCGAGAGCGAAACCGTGTCGAAGTCGAGCAGCGTCAGGTTGCCGACACCGGCGCTTGCCAGATACTGCGAGGCTGCGCAGCCGAGTCCACCGAGGCCGACGACCAGCACGCGAGAATCTTTCAACGCTTCCTGGCCGTCAAAATCAAAACCACGCAGGATGATTTGCCGGTTGTAGCGCAGCATCTCCTGATCGCTGAGTTCCGCCATTACAGGCCTCCGAACAACGCGTTAAACGGCTCGACTTCCACCCATTCGCCCGCTTCAACATTGCCGCGATCGCGTTCCAGCACGATAAAGCAGTTGCCGAGGCTAAAAGAGCTAAATATATGGGAACCCTGATGTCCGGTGGTCATCACTTCCAGTTCGCCGTCGGCATTGCGTTGCAGCACACCACGCTGGAAATCAAGACGACCAGGCGTTTTCTTGAGGCGAGAAGCCGTGCGTACACGCTGGCGCGTAGGCAGGCCGCTGGCGGTGTTGCCGCTTAATTTTGCCAGTAACGGCTGTACCAGTTGGTAGAATGTCAGCGTTGCTGAAACCGGATTACCCGGCAGGCCGCAGAACCAGCTATTGCCGAGTTTACCGAACGCGAACGGTTTACCCGGTTTAATCGCCAGCTTCCAGAAGGCGATTTCGCCCAGCTCTTCGAGAATGGTTTTGGTGTAATCCGCTTCACCAACCGAAACACCGCCAGAACTGATCACTACATCCGCCTGACTGTCGGCTTCAATAAATGCTGTGCGCAAGGCGTGGGGATCGTCGCGGATAATCCCTAAGTTGATCACCTCGCAACCCAGTTGTTCTAACATCAGGTGTACGGCGAGACGGTTGGTATCGTAGATTTGACCGTCGCCCAGTGGCTGACCTGGCAACTGGAGTTCATCACCGGTGGAAAACAGCGCCACACGCACTTTGCGAATCACCGGAACGTCGGCAATTCCCAGTGAAGCAATCACCGGCAGCTCTGCGGTAGTCAGGCGAGTCCCCGCCGGGAAAACAACCGCACCCGCAGAGATATCTTCACCGCGACGACGAATATTTTGCCCGCTACGCACTTCAGCGGTAAAACGCACTCCTGCATCTGTTTGTTCGGTCTGTTCCTGCATCACCACAGCTTCACAGCCTTCCGGCACCGGAGCACCGGTCATAATGCGAATACAGGTGCCAGCAGGCCATTCCCCATGATACGGCTGCCCGGCAAACGATTTGCCAGCAACGGGCAGCGGTTGCCCGGAGGCGATATCGGCTAAACGAACCGCGTAGCCGTCCATTGCCGAGTTATCAAATCCAGGGACATCGAGCGGCGAAACCACATCGCTCGCCAGAATACGACCAAAACACTGAACCAGTGGCAGCGTTTCCTGAGCAGTCAAAGGGGTAACGCGAGAAAGCATCTCATTAAGCGCGGTGTCGAGCGACATCAAACCGGTGGTAAATTCCATGAAAACACTCCTGCGGGGCAAAATCGAATCCGCCTATTATGTCAGAAAAACGCCACGGACTGTATGCCACCTCGGTCGTAGAGCGGGCTCCTGCCTTTACATGCCATATACATCTTTCTATATTCAAAAATTGGGTGATGCTGCCAACTTACTGATTTAG
>NZ_AEJZ01000380.1:0-721 GCF_000208525.1 Escherichia sp. TW14182 | reverse complement strand
CCTGAAAGACGATTATATGGTCTGGGCCGGAAATATGTTTCTCCAGGAGCTGTATCTGGCTTTGTTCTGGGCCTCTGTAGCTGTTGGCGTGCTGGCCTTTCTGATTTTCCGTTTTCTGCGTCGTCTGGGGGAAAAACAGGCTCAGGATGAGCGCATGGGGGGGCGTGAGCTGACTGATGATGTGAAAGCGGTGGCGCGGGAGATGCATCGCCGTGGGCAGGCTTCTTCCATCTGTATCGATCAGCTTCCGCTGATATTAAATGGCGAAGTGCAGTATCTGATGATGTACGGCACGCCGGGATCAGGTAAGTCCAACACTATCAACAAGCTGTTGAAGCAAATCCGGGCACGCGGTGATATGGCCATTATTTACGATAAAGGCTGTTCCCTGATTAAAAAACACTTTAATGAACGGGATGACACCCTGCTTAATGCGCTTGATCGCCGCTGTGCGTACTGGGATATGTTCCGTGAGTTTGAGTCCATTCCGGATTTTGACAGTGCTGCAAGCACGCTGATTCCGATGGGGGCAAAAGAAGACCCCTTCTGGCAGAGTTCTGCCCGTACCATTTTTTCTGCAGTGTCATATCGTCAGAAAAAGAAAGGTATCCACTCCTACAACGCGTTGTTGCGCACGCTGCTTGCCATTGACCTGAAGGCTCTGCGCGACTACCTGGCAGGTACGGAGGCAAGTAACCTGGTGGAAGAGAAGGTGGAAAAG
>NZ_AEJZ01000381.1:0-728 GCF_000208525.1 Escherichia sp. TW14182 | reverse complement strand
CCACTCTGCGGCGGTCAGGTCTTCTGCTGTTCCCCACTTACTGCCGCTCTGAATTGCAGCATCCGGTTTAACCACAGAAAGATCGTTTTCTGGCTGGTCAGAGGATTCGCCAGAATTCTCGGACGAATAATCTTTTCTTTTTTCTTTTGTAATAGTGTCTTTTGTGTCCCCCTGTTTTGAGGGATAGCAATCCCCCAATTTGAGGGATGTTTTATCCCTCGTTTTAGGGGATTTTCCCTCGTTTTGAGGGATACACCATTCTGAGATGTTTTTATTTGGTCCAAACATGCCGCCTTGCTGCTTGATAATATTCATTCTGACGAGTTCTAACTTGGCTTCATTGCACCGTTTGACAGGTAACTTTGTAATCTCGCTAAGTTGAGAATCGGTGATTCTGTCCATTGGTTTATTCCACCCATAGGTTTTACGCAGAATGGCAAGCAGCACTTTAAACTGTCGCTTGGTCAGATCTGCGCCTGAATAAGCCTCAAGCAGCATATTTGATAGTCTGGCGTAACCATCATCGAGATCTGCCACATTACGCTCCTGTCCGGTAAAGTTACCTCTGCCGAAGTTGAGTATTTTTGCTGTATTTGTCATAATGACTCCTGTGGATTGATCCAGTCTTTCTACATCAGGCCTCAAAACTGTTGCAGCAGTCTTGAGGCTTTTCTTTTGTCAGCACCATGGCTACTTTCTTTGCTAGCTTTGCTAATTCCTCGTCTTCA
>NZ_AEJZ01000382.1:0-567 GCF_000208525.1 Escherichia sp. TW14182 | reverse complement strand
CCTGCGGCTTCCGTTCAGACAGCGGAAAAACGCCCCCGCATACGGATATTCCGCCAGCGTGTTACCCTGATGGCGGCGTTTTTCCGTCTCCGCCACCGCCCGCCATGCGGCCTGTTGCTCTGCGCTGAGAGGAACCAGCGCATACTGACGGGCAGTCATGCAGCACCTCCTTCCGTGACCAGCAGGTTGATGATGCTGGCCGTGGAATATCCGGCCTCATCCAGACTCGCTGCCAGACGCAGGATGTGATTCACAGTTTCAGGGCTGAACGATGGCTGTGTGCGAATCACCCGGAAAGGACGTCCGCTGATACTGACCAGTATCACCATCCAGGTTGCGCTGGCCTCACCGGGGCTGCATACGACAATATGAAAACGCTCATGGAACGGGCTGAAACGCACCTGGACGGGGAAAAAGCCGCCAAACTCGCTGCCATACTCGCCATTCATCATCCAGTTGTCCGGCGCATCCAGTTCACGCATCACGGCATGTGTGAGGCGACAACGAACATCACTTCCCGCAGCACGACTGTCTTCGTATTCCTGTGCGCTCATGGTCTGTAATACA
>NZ_AEJZ01000383.1:0-4538 GCF_000208525.1 Escherichia sp. TW14182 | reverse complement strand
GTTTATATTTTTTGGGTTTACTACACCCTTTATCATTTCTTATTCATCTTCATATTTTTCTCCCCTGATCTAATTAATTTTTCACGTAATAAAGAAACAGAACCCTATCCAAGTTTAGGATATCAAATTTCGGTTATTTTACCTTCATTGCTTATGTATATTGCATTATCTAATATATTAAACATTAATATGACAAATATACTTAACACAGGATTGAATTTTACGCTACGTTATGATGCCCGGGATAGTTTTTTTTGTCATAACAGATACATGTTCCTTACAAAACACCCCGACGCTCGATTCATGCTCATATCAGAAGGAAGCTATCGGGCATTAATACCATACAAAGATGATATAAATATATTCCGTCTCACATGTTCAGATAAAGAACCTTTTTATTCTCTGAACGGCGTTGTCGATAAAAATTCGCTGATACTCATAACAATAAAAGAACGTGCAAACATACTAATTAACGACCTGTATCTGAAGTGAGGGCACAGGCTCCACCCTCTGGTGGGGGAGCCAAATGTGACTATGAAAAGGCATGTACGGAAATCAATCAAACGATTCCGGCCTCTCTCAACAGAACATCCGACACCGCAAAAAGAAGCCTCAAAAGATGGCGTAATGCACATTTGCATTATCTTATTGCTCGTAATGCAAATGTGCATTATTATCGATATATGACCACGACAGAGAGAGAAGACGATGGCGACCATTAACGCACGTATTGATGATGATATAAAGAACCAGGCGGATGAAGTGCTGAAGCTGATGAATATCAGTCAAACTCAGGCTATTGCGGCTTTTTATCAGTATATTGCTGAACAAAAGAAACTGCCGTTTGTGATCACCTCAATTGTAAAAACGCCACATGATTTATTACGTGAAAGTTCAGACATGTTAGCTGAAGCTCTTGCAGTGATTTCCAATTTACAGGCATGGACTGAACAGCAGGATGGGATTGAAAAAGAAAAGCTGATGAAGTATTACCGCCGCCTCGACGCACTGTATTGTTGTGCAAAAGAGAAAATAGGCCTTCTTTCAGATAACCGAGATGCTGAACTGGCTCTGAACGCCTTTAATAAGGCTATGAGTATTCTTGTTGATGCACAAAATTTCGGATACGGTCATGAAAAAGTAACATTTTCTATGCTGGAAAAGACCAATTTTGCATTCGCTGTCCAGGAGTTTAAGGGGAAAGTAGTCAGTGTTGTACACTCAGCCAAGGAAAGTGTGTAATGATAAGACTTACCGCTCCCCCCTGTTTATGTAAGATATTGAATAACGAGAACAGCAGAAATTTTCATTACTACGCTCTGTTATAGTTGCATCTCAAACACCGAGCCATAACACGGTGTTTGAGTATTACAGGAATATAAGAGTCGTCACGACGTTCTCAATTAAATATCTCTTCATCATATTAACAATTTCTTGACTGTAGTTTGGTAATGATGTGAGACAAGAGAAATAAGTCGATTAACATTTTCATTATTATTAATATTTATGATATCAAAATTATTATTTTTTTTCCGGAGCATTAACTTTAGTAAAAGTAAGCAAAGCATCTATGTGTTTTAACCCATCATATACATGATTTAAGTTTATATTTAACTCTCTACCATCACAGGCTGTTTTAACCAAGAATCCGCGTGGCTGAGGTGGCTGGCACTTACCCCCGTAGTTATCTATAAGTATTTCACACTCATCCGACTTCATAAGCACTGCTGCTTCAAGTAACGTTGCTGTCGGTGTTCGCGGAAAAATATATCCCAAATCAACAGCTATGATATTTACATCGTTTTTATTTACAATACCCTTTTTGAACCAACGTTTGTATTGTCTTGTTTTATTTAGTATCTTGGAGGTTAGCAGTGTTTTGGGATTATCTGTAACTGCATATTCTTTTGCATTGATGCTTTTATATCGGAATCGTTCATCCTCTTTGGTCATTAACGTCACCTCAAAATTAAAACGAATCCCATTCATCTTCATTACAACATCAGGATGATTTTCTCCTGTTTGCTCAATCAATTGACCTTTTCTATCAATACATTTTCTCAAAGCAGATGCAAAAAAAACCTCAGAGTAAAATGATTCTCTCTTATTAACACTGCTTTCAGAATCAATTGCTTGAGAAAATGAAACCTGATGCTTCCCAAGATATTTTCTTACTTGTTGATATGCCAGTTCATAATTGAAACTCATACCCATCTCCTAATTATAACTAAGAAAACGTTTACCGTTGGCCGCAGTTAGCCATGAAAATTCCCCATAGTCTATCCCGTATTACGTAGAATCATCATTGATTTGCACCATAAGATATATTGTTGCTGTAGTGAGAATATGCGGTATAACACGGAAAAATCGTAGCACACGGGCACAGCGCTTCAATACGTCAAAGAAAACAGAATGTACTTGTACTGCTGTCATTATTCTGGTGATTTCAATAAAGGCACTTGCTCGCGCTCTGTCATTTTCTGAAACTCTTCATGCTGAATTTCGATTTTCCTCCTAAGATCATAACTCGCATACCTGTTCTTTTTATGTATATCCATATCTATTTTTGTGACGAGTTCAAACCACAATGTTCGCACTCCCCATGCAGCGTTATGAAACATTTCCGCAACGGCTATAGAGTCTGTATTAACTGCTTCAGTCATGTAGTCGCTAATACGTTCAGCGGTAATTTTCGTTATTTCATCGTAATCCATTTTATCTCCTACAAGATTATTTAATGGAATGCAAAATATCTGGCCTGATAATAATGTTCCAGAATTAATATCTGCAGGCTATGCTAAGTTGTCCCCACACACAATCTACCTGTTTTCTCGTGTGTGCCACAGACGCAATACATAAATAGTCTGGCCATTAAGTTCGTAACGGATTTCGTACTCACCTGCCAAAATCCGTCTGACTTCCCTGGGTTCAAACTGAAATAACTGTTCTCCCATACGTGGATGAGTTAACAGAATGACCGGCGCCTGTGTCAGGGACTGCACAGTTCTGGCGGCAGCAGGTTTACTGGCCAGTACCAGAAAATCATATAACCGCGCCAAATCAGAAAGCGCCTTACTGGTCCACTTCAGTTCCATCAGCGTGGCACCGGTAACGGATTGTCAGTACCAAGGCTGTCCGCCCAGGCCTGTACAGCCTGATGGCCGATAACCTGTCCGGATGTCACATCATCCAGGGCTTCCAGCGTCAGGCGATTACGCTCCTCTTCCTGGGCAAGCCATGCAGAAAGCGCCTGTTTGATAATCCAGCCCCGGGAGCGTTCCAGTCTGGCGGCCATCTGGTCGACTTTATCAGCCATAGGTAATGGCACATGCGCGGTAATTACTTTTGTTTCTTGTGCTGTATTGTTTTTCATTTGTATATCCGATTAGTTGTTAATCATACTTAATCATAGTAATTATTTTCAGACGGAACAAGGCAAATAATGCGCACCTGCGCATGTAAGGCTGCGCACGGTGGTGATACTCAGCCTGAACACCAATCAGGAAGACGCGCTGCGGGAGGTGTCCAAATCCCTCAAGTCGGCCTTCTGCCGTTCCGGACGAAAGTGCCAGCAGGGCGTGGCCACCCATCTGTTTGTGTCGGTACTCTGAGGGGCATGGGGCAAAAACCTGAAAAAGGTATTCGCCTGGCTGCCCCGCTCCGGGTGAAAATGAATGTACAGCGACGGAATAGATAGCACTTTTTGCTAAAGCATTTGCAGCAATGGCATGCTACATTAACTTTAATGGGAAATTTTTGCCATTGACAAATACTATATTTTCTGTTAACATTACTTACATAGTATTGTCCCGTCCCGTTCCCCCCCCCCCCAAACAAATCCGTTTATTTCCCGCCAGACTGGTCATCACCATTCCGGCCCGGATTTGTTTTGGATTTTTTTCCGGGGAGCACCAGGGACGAGCTTAAAATCGGTATGACAAACAGGAGGATGCGAATGAACACATCATAGCAGAGTTGAAAGAGAAAACATTCTGTACGGTATCAACAGCGCTCACATCAGTGAGGCGCGGGGTGCCTTTTTACGAAAAAAACTGAGGTCAAGAAGATGCTCACCACTAACACATCAGTGTTAACACCAACCATTCGATGGAGGATATATGGATTTTCTGAACGACACCGAGGGAACGGTTTTATTCCCATTCCAGACTGAAATCGCTTTTGTTCTGGCGATTATCACCACCGCCAAAGACCTTTCTGTCAGTGCCTGGAGGCACATCGGACAGAAACAATACTGGGGCGCCTGTCTCTGTATTTGGCTTCTGGTGGCTTACGTGGGACTCTGTGCCGCGGTGGTCTGGGCTGTAGCCCCCTGGCTTAAGGCCTTTATTGTGTCGAAATTTGCACTTTCGGCACTTTGGGTTACGCCAGTAAAGAGCGGACTGCTCTGGGGTATCGGTAAGATGGTGAGAGCCATCTGCCGAAAGTTTGCTCTTCTTAAGTAAGAAGCCGAAAAGTTACACGAAAGAATGGTGTATGTCAACAGATATTCACCATCTCCTTACGGCGGGGGGGGCTGT
>NZ_AEJZ01000384.1:0-1878 GCF_000208525.1 Escherichia sp. TW14182 | reverse complement strand
TGGGGCGGTAATTATGTTGTTGGTAAGATTATGGTGGTTAATATGAACCCTATTCTGTTATCAGAATTAAGGTGGCTACTTACCAGTATAATCCTTGTTGCATTTAATTTTATAGCAATTAAGAAAAATTATAATTTAATAATTCGCAATAAAAAATCCATTATACTATTGGCTATATTAGGGCAAGTAATGTTTCCAGTGGCATTATATATTGGATTGCAATACACAACTTCATTAAATGCCGCTATATACTTATCATCCACTCCAGGATTGGTTCTTGCATTTAACTGGATATTTTTTAGGGATTACATATCAAAATCAAATGTTGCTGGTGTTATAATTAGTACGCTAGGTGTTGCTTGGTTAGTTACAAAAGGTGATATAACAAATCTACAATTTTTAGAAAAAATTAATCGCGGTGACTATTGGACTATGATTTCCGCAGTTAGTTGGGCGATCTATTGTTCTTTCCTTAGAAAGAAACCGAAAGAAATTTCTGGAAATGTATTTGTAACTGCGTGTGCGGTAGTTGGTGCTATTGTGTTAATACCGTTTAGTTTAATTAGCTTGATTCACAATGGTGCATTAATAAAGTTCGATTCTGATTTTTATAACGTTATTGGTATGGCATATCTGGTTATTTTTCCATCCTGGCTGTCATATCTATTTTGGAGTAAAGGTATATCAATAATTGGTGCTACCAGGGGAGAGATTTTTACGCATTTAATCCCATTATCGGCAGGGGTACTAAGTGTCATATTTCTTAAAGTAAATTTAGCACAATATCATGTGATAAGTATTATGGCGATATGCATAGGCGTTTTCCTTTGCTCTCGCCATGGAAAGAAGCCGCAGAGTAAAATTTCATAAAAGGGGATTTATATGAAATCACTTATCGACTGCACTATTAATGGGAATAGGTCTGTTATCCTCCAAAAAAAAGATTGCAGTGAGGAATGTGTATATTTAATAAAGAATACATCAAGTTATGATCTTCTTTGTAAAAGTATTGAACAAGATATTTCTATATCTTCCTTAATGGATAAATTACCTGATATAAAACGTATACAACAAGAAAACATAAAAACTAACATATATAACATCCCGATGAAGCCAGCTGATGATAGAAATGTTTTTGTCAGTTCTTTTGGTCGGACACATAATACGTTGAATGGGTTACCTGCTGGAAATAGAGAGCTGGATTGGTTTTTTAAAGGAAATGGTACTACGTTACGAACTACAGGTGAACGTATAATCCTTCCTATGCAGTCTTTCTCAGGAGGTATTGAGGTCGAATATGTATTAGTCATTATAATAACAAACAACGGAAGGCCAAAGGTGGTTGGATATACAATAGCTAATGACTTCTCTGATGTTGGAATGAGGAAAATACATCCCAACTTAGCTAATCTATCGAAGTTGATGAGCACAGGAATCGGGCATGAGTTAATATTAACTGATAAAATACCAGAATATTCAAAAGTGGTCTGTAAGGTTGTACGTGAAGGTTCAGATATATGGCGGAAAGAAAGTGTACTCGGATTCGGAAATATGAGACATACCCAAAGCCAACTAATGGATATTTTATTTGGCAGTGACTTATTAAAATCTCCTGTTTATTCTGTTCATTATTTATTACTGGGGGCATCAATTAGTACCGATAAAGCTGGGGTTGAGTTACGTCATGGAGACACTATCATAATTGAAACTATAGAAGATGAGCTTCTTCTGCATAATTCTTATGAAGAAGAAGCTGTTATATATTCATGTTGCTCGTAAATGCCCAAAATTAGGGTTTGCATTTTGTGGCGGTAATAAATATCGCCACATATAATTATTTAATTCACTTGTGGAAATTTTTATTTGATCTAGTTTGAG
>NZ_AEJZ01000385.1:0-6365 GCF_000208525.1 Escherichia sp. TW14182 | reverse complement strand
TGAATATCTGCAACCGCCGCATCTGACACCTTTTTATCGAAGGTCTGTGAGACCACACCCGTCATATTGGGCGGCGGCGCTTTTTGTTGCTGTGTCTGCGCTGCTTTTCCTGCATGCTGCGCGGAAGACAGATACCAGGCGGCCCCACCCACTGCACTGATCCCCAGACCAATAAGCGCCATTCTGAGGTTTTGTTTACGACGAACCAGCTGATTGATATTAGCCATCCCGCGCCTCCGTCTGTCCGACCATCACCCAGACATCGGTGGTCGCTCCGGGTAACAGGGTTTCTGCACGGGGATAAATCACCACGCTGCGCACACCCGGCGCACTGAACTGAGATTCAGATAACACTGCCGCATGTTGTTGCCTGTTGCTTATCCGGTAGCGATATACCCGCAGAAGATCACCACTCCACATGCCGTCTGCCCGGGCAACCAGTCCGGCAGGCAGTGAGAACACCGGCGCGGCCACGACCGGAGAAAAGACATATCCCGGGGGAATATCGCCTTTCATCAGCGTCCTCTGTACATCAACCAGCAACGCCACATAATCATGGCTGCGCTCCCAGGCGGCAGCAGCCTGGTGGCGAACCGGCCGCTCACTTATCAGATGTACCACCCGTCCGTCCCGGGCCTGAGGCTGCCCGATAACGGAGACCACCAGGCCACCTTCGGTACGGATATAAAACGTGAAGGGCGCGGTTTTCTCCGTCATCAGGATCACCCCGCCATTTGCAATACCTGTCTGTCCGTACTCTCCGGTATTCGTGAAGGTTCCCTGCGCACTGTCCACGCCCACAATACGATCGCCGGGAACAACCAGCAGGTTAGGCTGTGTGTTGCTCAGCGCAATACGGGCCTGTGCATCAGGCGAAACCGGAACCTGTACGGGTTTCTGTGCCACCGGTGCGGCCTGTACGTTACCGGCCAGACCGCACAGCAATGCGGCCATCCCCGGAAGAGTCCGCCATTTATTTCGTTGGTTTTTCTTTCTCATTCACCAGTTCCTTAAATGACCGGATAGTTGTCATCCCGTCCCTGTAACCCAGTTCCAGCCGGTATGCCTTTTCTTCCGGCAATGCTTCACGCCGTCCAATCCACGTCTTCAGCGTCCCCCTGAAATCCACCACCCCGGCATTCGGATACACATCAATCCCGGTCATATAAAACGCAGAGCTGGCATTGTTGGTAATGATCTGACTGGCTTCACCATCCAGAATCTCTTTCATCTGAGGGCGGGTTGTTGTATCGAAATAACGCAGCAGGGCCTTATGCTGAGCTTTTACCGATTCCGGCGTGACATTAAGTCGCAGAAACATCAACGACTCCGCCACCTGCTGCAGATAGCTGGCATCAGCCACATTACGGGACAGCGAAAACGGTTGATTAAAGAACATGGGGATGTAGGTTTCTTTCTGTCCCCGCTCCAGATCTTCAATTCGTAACCAGGCAAGGACATTAGCGGCCAGACTCAGACCAAGAAAAAACAACAGGATGACAAATGTCAGGGATGTGAACTTCAGGGCTGAGCGATGTGCGCTCAGATCCATAAACGTCTCCTTATTTTAACCACAGTCGCCGGCATGACTCCGGCAAAACTTTAAACTGACTGTTCAGCCCCGGCAGATGCCAGTAACACATATTAAAAAGCCAGGATGTCCCCTTTCCCTTTTTGAAGTGGGTTAACGCAAACCAGAACAGAAGCCCGACAATCAAACCGGCCAGACTCTGGTTGAAGTAAATCCCGATACACGGTGGAGTCAGTCCAACGGTAGCCTCATCGAGAGGGATCCCGATGAGGCGTTTCTGTTCGGTCAGCGTCTGAGGGAAGATGTAACGTTCTTCCACGTCATCACGCATACCTTCATCTCTCTGTGTGATGTCCGAAATCAGCCACCAACGATGGAGAAAATGACTTTGGTCACCACGATGAATACCGGGATCAACACAAAGGTTGCCGGGTTGTGGTTACGCAGATAGAGCATAAAGACCAGGAACACTTCGGCGATCATGAAGTAATAAATCATCGTGGAGTCCTGACCAAAGGTCGCTTCCACGTCTGCTTTACCGGCTGAGGCCAGATCCGTTGCCTGTGCCATTCCCTGTGCCGCCAGCCAGAGAGCCAGCGGCGCAGCCACATATTTCACCAGGGCTTTGGCAGTTGATTTATTAACAACAGCCAAACAACGTGACAACAAACCCGGCTTACGTTTTTTCGCAGACGTTGCCATGACATTATTTAAAACCGTCATTTCAGCCATATAAATTCCTCTTTAACGGACAATAAAAAGTTATATGGGCGGAATTGCCCTCTGAATACCCGGGAGTGGATATTCAGAATGAAACTCCGGACTGCTTCAGACACGCTACCGCCCTCGGGTGCAAATCCGATCGTGACCGGGAAATACGGTCTGCGGGGCGCAAAAATTCCTGCCCGTAAATAACAGGGCATAACAAATGCAAAAGAAGCTCTTTCTCCGCAAAAGACAAAAGAGTATTGCTGATATTTAAACTCCCGCTACGGAGAAAATGTGTAAATACAGTTTTAGAGAAAACAGAAAATCATTTGTCTTCTGGTAAAAGGATCTCCCAGTAACTGTTCTCTCCAAGAACAGGAACAGAATTCAAATGTTGAGTCAGACGTAATGTCGCTTCCAGGCTCTTTGATCGTCCTGCTGCTTTTGCAGCAGCAACAAGTTTTTCATTAGTTTCCCGACGAAGAAGAAGCGTTACTGAAACGACACTTTTTTTCTTCTTTGCTTCTGACATAAAACCCCCTCAGATAACTGAGAGGGAATGATTTCATAAAAAAAACATTTTAGCTAGCAGGACAATTGTCGAACATTTTTGATTTATATCAAGCAAACTTCATTTAATACTGGAGACATAGATATGCGTGGCGGAATAAATTTACTCCACTGATATAAGTCAGAAAGTAATATAAAGTTTTCATAATTTTCAACAATCAAATGCGTATATATTGTTGAAGCTCTTTTTTCTATCGCTTTTACATTAACATTCATAAATTCAGCGATACTTCTTTGTGACACTCTGGCAGACATTAGCCATGCGACAAGCCAGTCATCAGGATCAAGATCCAGGAAAGGATTAACACCATAGAATCGTTGGTGTTTGTATAATTCACTAATATTTTTCTTATTGATATTGCATATCGCATCTATTATTTTCCTCTCTGTCCCGAGAAAATGTAAAGTATCAATTTTTACATATACACCGTCGAGAAATGGTTTTAATGTGCAAATATAGGGACGCGTCCTGTCTATAGATAAAAGTGAAACCAACAATATTTTTATTTTATTCTCCGCAATAGTAAGACATTCATACTCTTTTAGCTTCCTATCGTAAAAACCGAATAAATTTCCAGGCTGATTCTGTAAAAACTCATCTTGACTTACATCATTCAGGGAACAAAAAACGCGCAGAAAATCATTACTGCAATCTAAAAATTGTCCATTGCTATTTTTAATGTACCAGATACCGCCTGTCTGGCGATGATATTGATAAAAATGTGAGGAAAGATCTTGAGATCCAGCAGGTAGATCAATAGAGTTGTGTTTAGCCATAACTAGTTCCTCCAAAGGTGGCTAGATTGTGGTTAGCCCTGGTAGCGGGAGTGCTATTCCCCTGCCAGGGCGACTCAGTTAAATTTTAAAAATAGTCAGATATCGCCAACTATTTTTTCAATGCAAATTTTATCAAACACCTTTTACAGGTTCAATATCTCTCATTCTTTTTCAGGAAAAAACTCCTGCAACGATTCCTTTATTTCCTGCTTAAACTTCGAAATCATCTCATGATAGTTATGACGCGAATCCGACTTTATTTCTGTTAAATCAAACATACAATTAAGAATAGCCTGAGTGGTAAGGCGACTCTTCATACATTCTTCCAGAAGTCGCTTACGAAACAATTCCTCATCAGTTAACCCGCCATTTTTTTCCTCTTCCTGTTCACGCTTTTTTAATTGCTGTACAACGCGTAGTCCTGTCTCCAGCAATTCGGAACAGACACTTGACATATTAACATCAGCCGGAGTGGCTCCTTCAGCCAGTCTTTCATCAACAAGCTGACGAATACCATCGAGTGTTTTTTGTTTCATATAAACGTTTTGTCTCGGCATTAAATATTTCCTGCTACAAAATTACAGTGCCTGATGCAGCACCGTTTAAAAAACAAGCAACAGTGCCTGATCCAGCACCGCAGCACCATAACAGGCACTATAGCATCAATATCAGGCACTGTAAGCAGCACTGCACAGGCAAAATCCAGCCACAATCCAGCACCGTAACAGGCACCGTTACAGTGCCTGTATTTCAGTAACATTATGATTAATAAGAATTAGCACTGTAACAGTGCTGCTTATAGTGCCTAATCCAGCCACAATCCAGCACTGTTACGGTGCTGCGCATAGCTAAAAAACACGAAATTTGCCATATAAAATAATTTTAATACACTGATTTTAAAGACAAATCATGCAAAACACAGTTTTGCGTGATGTGTGAGGAAAATACTTTCAGAGGAGAGATGAGGCAAAAAGCATCCCGGGGCTGATTCGGAATTTCGGGGCATTGCCTGTAAAGCACAAAAATGGCATGCTCACGCCATAGTATTGACACTATAAATAGTAAATGCATGCATAAGATTATCGCCATTATCCTCATAATGTTTGCAGGAAATACATATTCCTCTGACTGTTTTGAACTTGCTGGCAGAGATTACAAAATAGATCCCGATTTACTGAGAGCGATTTCATGGCATGAATCCCGTAACAGGGTTAATGCTATCGGCATTAATCCTGTTACGGGATATGGCTCCGGCCTGATGCAAATCGACTCCCAGCATTTTAAGGAGTTGTCACGTTACGGAATAAAACCGGAACACCTGGTTACAGACCCGTGCATGAATATTTATACCGGTGCGTATTACCTGGCAATAGCGTTCAAAAAGTGGGGCGTAACGTGGCGGGCTGTCGGTGCTTACAATGCCGGTTTTCGCAACACAGAGGAACAGGAACGACGCAGAAAAATTTATGCTACAAAAATACAGAACATTTATCGCAATATAAAGAACAAACGAGAGTACTGAAAGATGTTATGCCGCGACAGCGGCATGGAAGGCCACACACAAAAATATCATATGAGTGATAATGCTGACTGGCCGAAGCCCCGCGAAGCGGGAACCCATCTTATATATACCCGGTAACTGCGCAGCCTCCTGCCAGACCATTTTTCGCGGGCACAATATTTACAGACGACCGGAAAGCCAGTTGATGAAATTGAGGCATATCAGACGACACAGCAATGCCGCAGAATGATAATATAAGTAAAGCCCCGAAAAATTTTTTCGGGGCTTTACTTATATTATCATGACTTCCACTCCCTGAACTGTTCGGCAATCATCCATAATGCTTTGTTGATTCGGATATCACCATCAATGCCTGTAATGGCTCTTGTCCTTGTATTTTTACCGGAGGCACTTTTTCCCGATAGTCCACCTTTTATCATATTCTCCTGAACCCGCTGCCAGGTCGTCCAGAGATCGTTCTGTTTATCCTCCCGACGACGGGGAGTAATTATTTGTTCAGGCGTCACTGGCGTTTTATTTTCATCCTCATACCTGACCATCAGTGCAGCCCTGCCAAATAAATGTTGCTCGTCACTGTTAAGATGAATTTCTTTCATCGCCTCCATATTATCAGTGACCTTATCAAAGACATCGAGCACTTCATATGCTCCCTCGATAACCTGCCCGACAATATCGCCTTTATGCGGAATGCGGATTTCACCAAAATTGTTCCCGCACACCAGGCCATTTGTGCAGACAAAACGAAAAATTCCGGGGATCATCTGATAACTGGATGAACCATCATGTGAATTAAGCAGGATAATTTCAGGAACTTCCTGCCCGTTAATATGTCCTTCCCTGCGAAGACGTAACATATGTTTACTGTATTCGCGACGCCCCAAATCACGAACCCGACTCTGACAGGCAAAGAACGGCTGGAAACCTTCATCACGTAACTTATTGATGATATTGATGGTTGGGATATATGTATAACGCTCACTCCGGGATTCATGTTTATCACCAGAAAAAACAGACGGCACAAACTGCATTAATTCGTCATCCGTTAACGGGCGCTCACGGCGAATGGAATTATATCGGCCAAAACGGGAAGCCAGTCGCATAATATTCACTCCTCGCTGAAAGAAAAAATAAGTCAAAAATTTTTTCGCTTAATTTCCTGCCCCCTGATTGTTATTAACAAATCGACAACAATCAGGGGAGAAATCATCACACCGGACTGGTCATGGGCTGACCGGCCTGTTGGCTGAAAAGCATCAT
>NZ_AEJZ01000386.1:0-1689 GCF_000208525.1 Escherichia sp. TW14182 | reverse complement strand
GGATTGACCATCAGCAGAGATCGTCGGAGATGAATCTCCATCCAACATAAAAGAAGAATCCGCTGTCGAGACACCACTATTAATAACGCTAATATTCATCACCGCATAGTTGGAAACGTTGCCTCTATTATCCTGGACCGTGGCTCCAACATTCCACGAATTTACACCTTCGCTTTTATAAGCCGGTAAAGTGACCTGCCATGATGTGCCATTTCCACTGATCTTACCGCCAGCCGCAGTGAATACACTATCATTCCACTGTACAGACTTGATACCACCACTGGCATTGTTGATTGTCAGTGTTACAGGGATGATTGATTCGCCATCCCCCTGAACAGACTCTGGTAAGCTGATTTTCAGTGCATGCTTCTTCTTGTACTCCAGAACAATGTTGTTATTTCGTTCAACAAAATCATAACGCCGGTTCTGGACTTCTCGCATAACTGCAACATTGTCACTGCTAAGCTGTTCAGCAAGGGAAACGCCTGGGCGGTAATTAAACTCAACACCAAAGGTTGTATCGTGAACGTTGCTCTGTCCTTGCTTATGCTGTGCAGAAAACTTAATCAGAGGAACTGGTGTATAAGAAATTCCCCCAGTAACTGCGTAAGGGTTTTCCTGCAGATTATCGCTTCCAAATAATCCGACATTTTTACCATAATATTTTTCAAACTGAATAGATGCCCCTAATTGCGGATAAGCAGGTAGCCATCCTTCAGCAGAAAAATCCCAGCCATTTGCGGGTCTTTCCAGATAATCATCAATATCCCGACTGTCCTTCCAGTCAGATAAACCAAAATAGGTATTTACACCAAACCTGAAATAATCTCTCCAGTACTCAACCCCAAAACCTGCGCGAGAGTGGCTGCGACTTAAATCATAATCGTAGAAAACATTCGCACCCAACATTGCATTATCAGGAGTGAAATGACGAATCCCCAAACCAATATTGGTCTGATTACGGTCATCAGTACGATGTAGTGATGTCTGACTGAATAGCACATAATCCTGAGTATCCAGCCATGGATATAAAAAGTCGAATGATGAATCCTTCAAGGAAAAAGAATCATCGACATTAAGCTTGATGCGCGCATTGCCATATTGTTGCAACCAATCGACGACCTCTTTTGTCGCCTGAGTTGATAAAGTATTTACAGCAAAACTACTTGCATTATTATTCGCCAGACTCTGACCTGCACTTACTGCAAATGAGGCCACTTTATTTGCACGCTCATCGCTAGCATAAATTTGCGTAACATCTTTATTATCAGACGATGCAAAACTGTTTGCCGGAATCAAAGAAAGAGAAACTGGAGATAATATCTGGGTAACAATTACTGACCATGTAATCGCGCCAGATGCAGTTTTTTTTAACTTTTTATTCACAGTGGTCATAGTTCAATCAACGTTATGAATATAATGAAAAAAATAACTGGTATGACAAGAGGTGCGAAATATACAGAACGTTACAAAAAAATCAACACACAAATAAAATATCCACATAAACTTTATGGTTAAATGATTACAATGGAAGAAAAATTTTATTACTCACGCAATCAATTATTGCGGGCATTACAACCAGTCCTGGATTATATTCGCTAGATATACTTTATTTTAAAGCTAATATTTTAGCTCTATTTCATCGATCCTTTCAGTCCAAACTTAGCTTTAATTTCTGCGATCTTCGCC
>NZ_AEJZ01000387.1:0-6593 GCF_000208525.1 Escherichia sp. TW14182 | reverse complement strand
CCCTGGTCTGCTGCCGCGCTGACAAGCCCGGTAGCCAGCTTCCCAAGGTTGAGTTTTTTTCTCAGGTCGGCAAACCACGAGCCGGGAGCGAAATTCAGGAGAAATGAGGCGGCAGCGTTATAAACCGTTCGCACATAGATGATGGGTAAACGCTCCAGCCCCTGATCATGAGGGATTAGCTCCATCGCAGACTGAAAGCAACATTCCAGCGTCGGATCATCGTCAGCAATAGCGTGAACCGGTACTTTCATGTCGTCACGAACAAAGCGAATAAACCCCTCCAGTGACGGACGCAGGGTCATTATTTTTTAACCTTAATATTTCGCTTTGTGCTGGGCGGATTTTCCTGTTCGGTGTTAACCGCTTCCCCGGTAATTTCCATTTCAATACCCCCCGGTTGAGGTTTTTCGCCGCTCTGAATCACCGCCTGATCCACTGCGTTATTCAGCGATACGGCGCTGGCCGCGAGAATTTCCTCTGACATGGATTCCAGATTTTCCGTTTTCTGCTCCGCGCAATCCTCAATGCGACCGACGCTCACAGGTTTATCGATGGAATAGCAGATACCGGAAAAATTCTTGTCCACCTTGTCACAACGCTGGAATCCGTAAGGCTCATGCTGTCGGATGATGTGGTCGATAATATCGGACTGATTTTCGATCATATGCTGACGTCCGGACGGAATTGTCACACCGAACGACTGCGTTTTTTCGGGGAGTTTGTAGTTGAACGTGTGCGGCTGACGTGAGCAGTTAGCGATGTAGAGCTTCATAAATTTTTCCCACAAAAAAGGGGAGCATTTAGCTCCCCGCGTTATCAGATTGAACGTTTATGCGTATTTGGCAGACAACAGGGTGATCCCCTCCGGGCGGAAGTTCCAGCCCGGCGTCGCGCGCATGGTATACAACGTGGTCAGGCCGCCATCCGGCATAGGGGACGGGATTTCCGTCGGCGCTGCCATGTCGCAGAACATCACGTTAACGGCCTGCTGGTTCGGAACCAGCGTGGAGAAGATATTGGTGTTAATGGCGTGACGCGCTTCCGGCACCTCAATCGTCGGGTTCGTAACGATGATCAGGTCATTACCACCAGCACCTTTACCGATCAGCGTGTCGTCCTGGCAGAAAATGATGTCATCGCCTGTCGCCTTATCAGCGACGTCTTTAACCATCGTTCCCACCGTTCCGGTACCGCCACCAGGACGCTGGTAACTGGTCAGCTCAACAATTCCTGTCCACTCCAGCGCCTTCATGAATCGCTGCGGACTCAGAATGACAGTCGTTAATGGCTGCCCCAGCAGCAACATGCGGGTTTTCTGGTCAGCAATCAGGCCAAGCATAAATTTAGCCATCTCGCCGGAATCCCAGGTGGTGTAAGAATCATTGCCTTTGCTGTCGTTGCCCAGATTCAGCGTCACTGCGTTCGGTGAGTTGGTGATCCCCTCGTTATTAGCTGCATTCACGCCATACAGCAGCATATTACGCAACATTTGAGCGTGTCCCTGGCGGTTAGCCAGACGCAGGCCTTCAATCAGAGAATAGCCCCAGCGATCTGCTGCATCAGTATCGAGATAGCTGTATTGCGAACGGGAAGAAATTCGGTAAGTCATCATCCCGTCATAGCCGCCAGAGATACTGGAAGACGGCAACTGGCCCGGCAGAGACTGGCTGACCTGCGCCTGCGAGGTCATGCGCAGATATTTCTGATAGACCATCAAATCACTGGAACTGATTTTTACCGCTGGAGCACCGCCAGCCAGGACTTCAAACGCACCGGAAGCCATGCTCTGTTGCACGATCATTTCCGGCAGCACCATTGACGGCGACACAATAGTAGTCGCGGGAGTAAATGCGCTCATTAATTAATATCCCCTTAAATTAAAAACAGGCCGCACGGCTTACCGATTTCCCAGACAACGTTACCGCCGTCCTCTTTTTTCACCGTCAGGTTTCCGTCAACTGAAACCATCAGCAACTTAATGTCCACTTTCGGGTTAGCTCCGGGCGTTCCCGAATAAACATCAACCACGTTTTTCGTCAGATCCCACACAAAACCACTGGCAGCAACGGTGTTATTGCCATCAGCCAACGCAACAACTTCTGCACTGACCGGGAGAGGAATGCGGGCGCCTGAGCCAACGCGGTAATAGTGAACAAAGCCACCCGCGAGATATAACGGCACCGGATTATCCGGCGTGGTAATGCCATGAAATGCCTGATTAAAGACTGTAAATGCGTTACAGGCGTCCGTCGTGGCCTGCTTGATAACCGCCCCGTTAACGCTGTCTTTCGCGGGAGCGATGCACTCGATAACACCGACACCACCCCATACCGGTTCAGTGATTTTGCTGTCCAGTCGTCCGGAGCAAAGTTGCAGACGAATTGCCGGATCATCCTGCGCATCCCCCTGCATCAGCCCACGGGATTCGACGTTAAAAAGGCCACCAAATGCCCCACGGTTTTTAAACGGATGAAAGTTAATATCAGCCATTGTTCAGGCTCCCTTGAGTGTTAATTTTTGCCAGACGACGCCCCGGAATTTTGAAGGCACTCAGCCAGACGTTCGGATCGCCCTGATATTCAGTAATGCGACGCCCGGCTTCGTCGTTGCGGATGCGTTTATGCAGTTGCCCCTGCGTACTCATCATTTCTTTTTCGATGGACTGACGGGCGGCACTGAAAATTGCGTCTTCAAGCACAGCCAGCGTTGCAGAATCCGCAATCGCGCGAATATTGATGTCCTTATGTGCCGGAGAGTGTTTCTGCATAGCGATTAGCGCACGCTTGCGGTAGTCCAGCGCATTTTCACCAGAAAACGGTGCTGGCGCGTTTTTACCGCAGGCACTGAATGCGGAGTCGGCTTTTGCCTGCGCTTCTGCCAGGGCAGAATCATTGCGTTCTTTTTCTGCCTCCTCGTCGGCCTTACGCTGTTCTTCTGCTTCGGAATCAGCCTTTGCTTTCTCCTCAGCGTCTTTGGCTGCTGCCTCGTCAGCTTTGGCTTTTTCTTCTGCCTCCTTTGCCGCAGCTTCATCAGCTTTACGCTGTTCCTCTGCGGCTTCATCGGCTTTGGCCTTTTCTTCGGTCTCTTTTTTCGCCTGTTCTTCGGCATCCGCCCGCGCTTTGTCCCGCTGTTCCAGTGAGTCCATGCGCGTAACGACACCATCGATTTTCTGATTAATGCCTTTCAGGGCATCGCTCACAACCCCCTGTAACAGGGCCTGGAGTTCTTCTTTTTCCATCTCAATTTCACCTGTATTTGTCACTTCAACCCCTGCGGGGATCCGGTCTTTATCCCACACGCCCAGCGAGCCGTGGGCTTTCGTCACCAGAGCGATGTGATCAACAAGGAAAGGAACGCCCTCGATTAAAAAATTGGTGTCACCTTCCTGTACTTCCACATTTCCTGATGTGCTGTTGAACACCACCGACGGACTTGTCGAAACATCCCCCTCAGTGATTTCTTCAACAATGCTCTGGAGGTAAACGCGGCACACCGCCCATACCTCGTCACCCCGGATATACGGCAGCATGACACTGCCGACGATCCGCGATTTAAAATCCTCCTCCGTCAGAACTGCGTCGTCAGGATGGTTTGCGATAACTGGAAGGCCATTGCATCGCCTTAAAAACTCCTCGTTCAGATAGAGCTTTGGATCACGCCAGACGTGCTCTTTCAGCCCGGCGCGATAGGCAAGCCCGGTTCCGGTTATGCGCAAATTCACCAGCCACATGTTGGAGAATTTCACCGGAGACGGTACGGTTCCGTCCCTGATGCGTTCTGCCACTTCAAGCTCGGTTAAACTCACGTTTGCCCTTCTCCGTTAAAAATTCGTCGGGTAGTTTCTGAGGGGCGTAGATCGGCAGAGCATCGCAACTGCAATAAACCTCCTCCCCGGCAGCAGTGATTTCGTCATAAAAACCATATACGGGCTTAATCAGCCCCTGCTCCAGCGCCCACGAATCGCGGAGGAGATAAATTTTCTCGTCGCGCTCTTTGTGGTCCTGTCGGTATTTGTAGCCCGGACGCCGCCAGTTAGAATGCCAGCGCAGAGCAATCGCACCACTCTGAACAGCCAGCAGATACTTAACGTTGCTCGCCAGCTTATGTCCCTGGTCAATTGCCACCCGGCGACTGATAAAATCCATATCCTTCACGGACTTCTGAAAACCGGACTTCACTTCCCGGCGATCAATTTCGCTCACCCCGTCAGGCGGAATGGACGTAACCCATCCCTGAAAACGCTGTATAGTTTTCTCAATAGCCTGTTCGCGGTTGAGTTTTATCAGGTTGGCACTGGCGAAAATTCGCCTGTCGAGTTCCTTGCGAAACTCAGGTTTCAGTTTTTCAACAGTGATTTTTTTAGGGCCGTCAGGAGGCTGATCCCGTAATGCCCCGCCGTCGATGACAAGACGGCTGTAGATAGCGGTGAGGTGTTTTCTGGCTACGGTATCATCAGGGGTTTCTCGCTGAGCGGCTACACGGAGTTTCCGGCACCATTCGAGCAATGATTTTTCGCTATCCCACCCGTGATTTACGTAGTAGTTAACGGCATCCGTCAGAACCTCATACAGCGTCCTAATCCGTTTCTTCTTCCTCACCGCCCGGCTGGAAATTGCCATCAGGCGTCTCCTGCTTCGGTGGTTCATAATTCGCCAGCGCGTCCACATCAATGATGAGTGGAGCTTCGCCATAGGTTTGCGTGGCATTAACAAGACTTGCCAGCCATTCAGCGAGGGCGGCGCGGTTTTCAGGATCAACCTGTGGCGACACGGCAGAGAAAAGTGCTATCGCCTGTTGAATCACTTTACTGTCGCTTTCCCGGCGTTTGTCCGGCGACTCCTCAACCAGCTCCTGCCACGTCGCGGTAAATTCACGTCGCCACTGGTAAAACGTGGTTTTATAGTCGTCGGTTATGATGTCCGGGTAATCATTTTTCAGCGACTGATAAAATTCCTCGTTCCAGGCGATGTACTGCACCAGGCGTTCGAAATAATCCATCACAGGTTCAATCTGCTGGCGTACACCATCGATATACTGGCTGATAGCTTTCGAGTCCTCCTTACCTTCACCGAATCCGTTACTGAACGCTTCTTCCTTGATAATAATGGCCGGAACGTCACTCCCGGCGGCAATATCAGCAATGATGTTGTCGCGGGATGTATTCAGCGCCCCGTCGATGTTTTGCAGGTTCAGTGAACTTACGTCTTCGTCTTTTCCAATACTCAACACGCCTTTATTTTTGGCGGCTTTCACGTTTTCCCTTTTACGCCCCGTGGCAGCAGCCATGATCCCGTCAATTTTCGAACCGTTCTGCACAACTTTAGCCACCAGTACGCCTGCCTTCTGGCTGACGAGATCATTCGCCTCCATCGTATTGATATAGGATTTCAGGGAATAAAGAACTCGCTGAAACACGCTTCGCCCGGTGAATCCGAACGATGAACTCTGAAACTCCAGATAAATCGGTGTGCCGTTGAAGATTTTCAGTGTGCGTGACGGATGCCAGTCTTTTCCGCCAATCTTCAGTTTTTTATTGGCTTCCTGGAAAAATGGACTGTTTGGGTTCTGGTCAGTCACCATCGAACCGGAAGCGTTCAACGGGTCCCACGCGTTGATATACACGTCATCTTCTGTCAGTCCGAACGTCGGAAGCGGTTCACGACATGAAACACTGTCGGTGCCCACGCCGATCGCTGCGGCACCGTAGCAACGAGACAGAAAAAACAGATTTTTAATCTTCTCGTTAACCTTCATACGTTCCCATACTTCCTGGAAACGCCGCACAACCCGCTCATCAGGGTCTGTCTCCACGTTGTACTGACGCGGCTTACACATCGCCATAAGTATGGGTTTTTCGACAAGTTTCCCGCCCAGCGGGTGGTACTGCCACAGCAGTTTACACAGTTCATAGCCGATATCGGTTCCCGGCTGAATTTCTTCAGCCTCAAGAATACGCATCAGTGCCGAACCGAGGCCGCCAGTAATCTCGATCTCTGCCATCAAAAATATCCTGATTTTTTACAACGCCGCGTAATTACCGTGCGCGATGATCAACCCATAGGTGTAACAATCGAAAAGGTCATCAGCACGTTTATGCGCATCTTTGTCTGCCAGGTGGAACCCGGCGATTTGTTTAATGAGGTGGTTTGCGGTGGTACGTTTGAATGAAACGGTCTTGTCGTAAGCCTCCCGGACGATTTTGCACATCCCCTGATAGTGGTAGCTGGATGCCATCACCGCCCGTTCGTCTTTACCTTTGCTGGTCAGTGCCGATTTAATCGGCGTCATATCCCAGCCTTCGGTTTCCGCCTTCTGGTTGAGGATTGCCCCCATCGCGGCGTCTTCCATAAAAATTCCCTGGCTGCCCAGACGCGGACGGCATAATTTCGCGAGGCGCTCGAGGTTGTCATAAACGCCGGGGATATATTCAGGAAGCAATGACGCTTTAATTTGCGTCACATCCCAGTCAATAATCGTCAGTTTTGGCTCGTCCGAATACGTTGACTCATAAGCGAAATACACCACGCCAGTACCATCATTTTCGGTCCCGCCTTTCAGCGCCGTATCCATCACTGCGAAAATCATGTCGCAGT
>NZ_AEJZ01000388.1:0-4426 GCF_000208525.1 Escherichia sp. TW14182 | reverse complement strand
CGGATAAGGCGTTTACGCCGCATCCGATGATGTTACCGCTTTGGCGTCACATTCGTCGTCCCCTGCAAACGGGGACGATTTTCCTCCATTTGCCTCAACGGTTGCGTTTCATGTAACGCTGCATGGCAGCGCCCGACAAGATCATGATACTCTTTGGTATTCAATTGCTTCCAGTGCAACTCGTCATCGCTGACGCTGCGCACGGCACGGGCTGGCGTGCCCATCAACAACTGGCGTTTCTCGCCGCGAAAGCCTGCTTTGACAAAGCTCATGGCGGCAACAATGCTCTCTTCACCAATGACCGCGCCATCCATAATCACGCTGTTCATCCCGACCAATGCATCACGACCGATCACACAGCCATGCAGGATCGCGCCATGACCGATATGACCGTTTTCCCCGACAATGGTGTCAGTATCGCTGTAGCCATGCATAATGCAGCCATCCTGAATATTGGCTCCCGCTTGCACAATCAGTCGTCCGTAATCACCACGCAGCGAGGCGAGGGGACCGATGTAGACACCGGCTCCCACAATTACATCGCCAATCAATACCGCACTGGGATGGACAAACGCCGTCGGGTGAACCACCGGAATTAATCCCTCAAAGGCGTAATAGCTCACGGTTATTAACGCCCTTTCCACACCGGATCGCGCTTCTCAGCAAACGCCAGCGGCCCTTCAATGGCATCTTCCGAATGCAGAACTGAGGGATAGTTTTTCAACACACCGCTGCGAATATAGCGATATGCCTCTTCAACCGGCATTTCGCTGGTGGTGCGATAGATCTCTTTCAGTGCCGCAATCGCCAGCGGGGCGCTATTAACCAGCTGCTGCGCCAGTTCGCGGGCGTTATCCATCAGTTCGGTCTGGCTAACCACGCGGTTGACTATCCCCCAACGCAGCGCCTCTTCTGCGTCCATTCGTCTGCCGGTCATCACCATTTCATTGACGATGGCAGGTGGCAGGATCTTCGGCAGACGCAGCACGCCGCCGCTGTCCGGGACAATACCCAGTTTGGCTTCCGGCAGGGCGAAGCTGGCATTATCGGCACAAACAATAAAATCTGCCGCCAGCGCCAGTTCAAAGCCGCCGCCAAAGGCGTAGCCGTTCACGGCTGCGATAACCGGTTTATCGAGATTGAAAATTTCGGTTAACCCAGCAAATCCGCCTGGCCCGAAATCAGCATCCGGCGCTTCGCCTTCTGCTGCCGCTTTTAAATCCCAGCCGGCGGAAAAGAATTTCTCTCCGGCTCCGGTAATAATAGCGACGCGCAATTGCGGATCGTCACGGAAATTAAGAAATACTTCGCCCATCTCAAAGCTGGTTTTTGCATCAATAGCATTGGCTTTTGGACGATCAAGGGTAATTTCCAGAATTGATCCATTGCGGGTCAGATGTAATGATTCACTCATTCCTTTTCTCCATTTTTATTTTTTCAGGGACGACAACATCCCTGCAAAGAATGCATTTGTTTTTAGAGCGTGATTATTAGCTGGCAGGATAATTCCCTGCCATTATGTTTATTTCAGATTCTTTCTGATTATTTTCCCCGAGCAATTACGCGGCAGATCTTTTCTGATCTCCAGATAAGAAGGCACTTTAAATTTCGCCATATTTTGTTCACAGAAGCAGAAAAATTCTTCCTCGCTCAATGTTTCACCTTCATTCAGCACCACAAAGGCCTTGATAGCTTCATCGCGAATAGAATCTTTAATACCAACAACCACGATATCCTGAATTTTCGGATGGGTGGCGATGATATTTTCCAGCTCCACGCAGGAAACATTCTCGCCACCGCGTTTGATCATGTTGCAGCGACGATCGACGAAATAAAAAAAGCCCTCTTCGTCGCGGTATCCGGTATCGCCAGTATGAAGCCAGCCATCGGCTTCCAGGACTTTGGCGGTGGCTTGCGGGTTGAGAAAGTACTCTTTGAAGATGGTTTTCCCCGGTTCGCCTTTAATGCAGATTTCGCCGATCTCTCCCGCCGGGAGCGGACGATTGTGATCGTCGCGGATCTCCGCTTCGTAGCAAAATCCCGCCCGGCCAATCGACGGCCAGCGCCGTTTATCGCCAGGACGGTCGCCGATAATGCCAACGATGGTTTCCGTCATCCCATAAGACGTCAGCAAACGAACGCCGAAGCGTTCACAAAAAGCGTCTTTTTCCTGCTCCGACAGGTTGAGATAAAACATCACTTCCCGCAGGCAGTGTTGTCGGTCGTTCGCAGAAGGCGGCTGCACCATCAAGGTACGGATCATCATCGGAATACATTCGGTGACGGTGGCATGGTACTTCTGTACCTGTCCCCAGAAGGCGCGGGCGCTGTATTTCTCGACCAGCACAAAGGTGGCTCCGGCAGAAAACGCCGCCATCGCCGCAGTGCACTGGCAATCGATATGAAATGCAGGCATTACCGTCAG
Source organism: Escherichia sp. TW14182 (assembly GCF_000208525.1). Classification (NCBI taxonomy): domain Bacteria; kingdom Pseudomonadati; phylum Pseudomonadota; class Gammaproteobacteria; order Enterobacterales; family Enterobacteriaceae; genus Escherichia; species Escherichia sp. TW14182. The sequence continues at coordinate 2,001 of NZ_AEJZ01000388.1, read as the reverse complement.
GTAGACGTCATCGTCACGCAGGGCGCACTGCCAGGCGGAGTAATATCCGGCGAAGCGCAGATTGTAATGGGTAATCACCACCCCTTTCGGTCGGGAGGTGGTGCCGGAGGTAAAGAGAATTTCCGCCGTATCGTCGGTCGATAGCGGCGGCGCATAGCACAAGGTGGCAGGTTGTTGCTCTTTCAGTTGAGTAAACGAACTGACGCCATCATCAGCGGGAAGCGCCACATCGGTCAGGCAAATGTGCCGTAGCTGCGTAGTATCTTCCTGCTGAATCTGTTGATACATGGAATAGAATTGCGCACTGGTCACCAGCAGGCACGCCTGGCTGTTTTGCAGGATCCACGCACTTTCTTCGCGCAGCAGGCGGGCGTTAATCGGCACCATAATCGCGCCAATTTTTGCCAGCCCGAACCAGCAAAAGAGAAATTCCGGGCAGTTGTCCAGATGCAGCGCGACCTTGTCGCCTTTGCGGATCCCCAGCGTATAAAACAGGTTTGCCGTGCGGTTAATCTCCTGATTTAACTCAAGATAACTGTACCGGTTAACGACTCCGCCGCTGGATTCACAAATCAGCGCCGTTTTATGACCGTAAACGTCCGCCAGATCGTCCCACATTTGACGTAGATGTTGTCCGCCAATGATATCCATTGCACCTCTATCCATTTTGTTCGTTTGTTATTGAGCGGGCGCTAGTCGGGTAACCCGACCTACGCCACGCGTTTAATCCTCAACTTTGGCCAGACCTTTGCTGACCAACTCCTGAATGTCGTTTTCGCTGTAGCCGATATTTTTCAAAATGGCAGCCGTGTCCATGCCGTGCGATGGCATTCCGCGCCAGATTTGGCCGGGGTTATTTTTGAATTTCGGCATGATGTTCGGCCCTTTGCAGGTGCGACCATCCATCGTTTGCCACTGAGTGATTGATTCGCGGGCAACGTACTGCGGATTGCTTTCCAGCTCCGGTACGGTCAGCACTTTGGCGCAGGCGATATTCAGTTCGGCAAAGCGTTCTTTTACTTCCGCGATGGTGTGTGTCGCCAGCCAGGCATCGAGTTTCTCTTCTACCAGTGGGCCGTAAGGGCATTCGATACGGTGGATAAGTTGAGTGCCTTCCGGGATTTCTGGCGTGCCAAGCAGATGCGCGAGGCCAATATCTTTAAAGCACTCTGCAATCTGAGTAATGCCCACCAGTTCCATCACAATGTAGCCGTCGACGCATTTGTACAGACCGCAACCGGCGTAGTAGGGATCTTTACCTTTGGTCATGCGCGGGCACATTTCGCCACCGTTGAAGTAATCCATCATGAAGTACTGACCCATGCGCAGCATCACTTCATACATGGCGATGTCGATACTTTCGCCTTTACCGGTTTCGCGCACTTTGTGCAGTGCCGCCAGCGCCGCCGTGGTGGCGGTCAGGCCGGAGAAGTAATCGGCGGTATACGGGAAGGCAGGCATTGGCTGGTCAACATCACCGTTCTGAATCAGGTAACCACTGAAGGCCTGGGCGATGGTGTTATAGGCCGGAAGGTTGGTGTACTCCTCGGTGCCGTACTGACCAAAACCGGACAGGTGAGCGATAACCAGTTTCGGGTTGTGCTGCCACAGGACTTCATCAGTAATGCCACGGCGGGCAAAGGCTGGGCCTTTACTGGCTTCGATGAAGATATCGGTGGTTTCCATTAATTTCAGAAACGCTTCGCGGCCTTCATCTTTGAAGATATTTAATGACAGCGCGTGCAGGTTGCGACGAGAAAGCTGCGGGTAGTTTGGTTGAACGCGAATGGTGTCGGCCCAGGCGACGTTCTCGATCCAGATAACTTCCGCGCCCCATTCTGCGAACATTTGCCCGGCAAACGGTCCGGCGATTTCGATACCGGAGAAGACAACCCGTAATCCGGCCAGCGGTCCGAATTTCGGCATGGGTAGATGATCCATATTAGCTCCTGAAAAATTTATGTAGCGCATGACTGCCGGATGCGGCGTAAACGCCTTATC
>NZ_AEJZ01000389.1:0-9031 GCF_000208525.1 Escherichia sp. TW14182 | reverse complement strand
ATATGCAGAAAATATATCCTGTGAAAGAGAGAAATATATATCACTATCCCCGAAAGTAGACAACCTCTTATTATTATTAATATACTGCCCCAAACCAATAGACATACTTGGTAAAAGTGAGGCAACATTATTAGATTCTTCGATCTTATTATGCTCTTGTTCCAGAATATAAGAAGAAAAAATATTAGTCTTATTGAAGTAATCATCCATAATGCATTCCTGAGATTTGGCATATGGAGTTACCATATAAACACAAAAAAACAGAACAACAGACTTTGATAAAAATCTCATTGCTGGCGACCTTTAATTAAATATATAGGGTTTATTCTGAAAAACAATTTTCCAAAAAATATATTCGAACATAGAAAAATTAACAGCACGCCACTTAACGATAATGAAATCATTACAACTCTTATTTTAATATCTGTAGATAGCATTTGAGACATCCATAACATAATAAAATAAGAAGCGACCAATGAGTTGAATAAACAAATTACTAATGTAATCATTGATTCTATGATGACAACGAGAATTATCGAGTTTTGTTTTATACCGTGGATAATTTTTAGTGCAAATTCTGTGCTTCGGGAAGAAAATGTTCGTTTACACAACACAATACATATAACCGCAGCAAACAATGTCAACATTATATATATAGTGTTTGTTAATATGGAGAATCTATTCAACACTTTGTCGACGGTGCTTCTTACATCAAGAGCTGTTATAATATTGTATTCTGGTATTTTTTCCTCACCAAGCGTTTTTTTTGTTGTGTTAATATCATTTTCGCTAACTTTATCACTTAACACTATCTTAACATTGTCAATGTTACTGCTTAGCTTGAATCTGAATAATGTACTTAAGGGGATAAAGAGCTGATTGTTGCTCTGATATTTCGATAACCCAAGACTGTCCAGGAAGTCCATTTTCATTTTTGGAATTACGCCAATAATTTTAAACGGTATCCCATTAAGGAAAACAATCCCATTGTGTAAATATGGACTATCCTCACTAACAATAGCAACATCTCCATTAAATTCCATGTTATTGGTGGTTATTTTATTTATGGATAAACCTAGTGCATCAATACCTGTCACTGATAAAGGTTTGTCATCGTAAGGTGTTTGACCGCCATTGAATATATAAGTTTTTGAGTATGATAATGATTTATATATAGGAGATAATACTTGCATTACCTCATTAATGTTTTTTTGATTATAGATGTCAATAGAAATAACATTGTCACCATAAGTTTTGAGCTCTTCTTCTGCTTTTTTTGAAACACTAAAAATCAACGAATCAGTAATTGTTATACCGATGAAACTAAGTGTTAAAAAAATCACAAATGTGAAAATTTGCTTTTTATTTTCAGCAATATTTTGCAAAGCATCTTTAATGTAAAAAAACACAATCATTTTTTTGAAAAAAATACACCGAATGCAAAGATTCGCATTCGATGTGTTTAAGTTATTTATTAACGTTTGGCAAGGTATTTTTTATTTAATCCAGCTAGCTTTATACCACCAGCGTTTGATGCCAACTTTATTAACTTTTTGAACATCAGTTTTTAATGTCAAAGGTGATATTGGGGTAACATTACCGCTAAACGTGTCAACAGTACCATCATTGAACTCATGATGCCCATCATAAATATGGACACCTTTCACTTTTCCTTCATTTATACCCTGCATACACACTGAGTCAGTCGTTCGGTATACCATATAACCCGCAGAGGTAGGACCTGACCCCGTAGCCATAACACAACGGCTCGGGTCTACCTTGTCTGGGTTCCAGCCGCTGCCACCCGCAAATGCGTTCAAACTTAATCCCATCAGAGATACTAAAATATATTTCTTCATTGTAACCTCTTATTGTTAATAGATAATATATTTGTCATGCAACAAGTTGCATGTACTGCACTTACGCTCCCTCAGTCACTTACTTATGCAAGCTCTTGGGAACTCACTTATACACTACCTGTAACTCGAATTATTTAGAGTATAAAACTATTAGCATATCTAGTATCTAATAGTGTTTTATTTTATTACATAATAGAAAAAATCTATTATGTGCAATTATTTAATAGAATAATAACACGTGCAACGAATTTTAAGTGTTTCTTGAGTGACATAAAATAAGTGTGGTGTCCATATCCTCCTATCGTGAATCAATATAAATGATTTACACCTAACACTATAAAATGTTCAGAAAGCCATCGCAATAATAAAAAATAAGACATTACGATAATATTATAAAGCATTGCTTTGTTGGGGGATGACGTATGTAGCAATGAAAGATAACAAATGCCGGTAATGGTACGGAGAAATCCTCAGTAATAGGCGGGTAAAAAAGACGGGCATAGAGTTTTGTGGTCGACTGGTTGTGCTAACAATTCAGGAGATCACCTCTATGCCCGTTCGCTCATCATGCCAAAAGTTTTTCCGTGATGATTTGACTCCATTTCATCAGTACCGCCAGAATGCCATCCTTGACGCCACTGCTGCGCTTAGTCGGGACGCATCCCTCATCCTTACCAGCATTGGACGGTATATGCCAGGTAATGCTCAGGTTAAAACAAGATTAAGCTCATCGATCGCCTGCCAGGCAATGACGCTTTACACCGCGATATCCCGGCTATTTTTCATAATATTACCCGGTTTCAGCCCCGAGACCTTACGTTGTGCGTCATTGCCGTTGACTGGAGTGGTTATCCTTCTCAGGCATTCCATGTTCTGCATACTCCCCAAGTTTGCGACGGGCGTTCTATATTACTTCTGGATCAGGTTGTATCGTCATTCTGGCAACAAATTGCTCAGTTCTATAAGAATTTTCTTGATACGCTTGCAATCACTATTGCTCCGAATAAACCGGATAAAAATTACCTTTAAACACAGCACCATGACCGCCACAAGGGCATATTTCGTCAGCATGTTTATATTGCCTCCATGCGAAGAAGGGACTACCATCCAAATTGTTGGGTTTGGAGTGGCAGCCCCAGGGTTGATAGAAATATCTCCTGGGGCTTCATCTTTCCAGACCTCAGAGTAAACCTGAAACCGGAAAGCTTCAGGCACCCGCTGTTATCTTACCCTTCCTTAGCAAAATATCTGTTTATTTATACAGTAAATCCTGTTCCGGACTTCTCACACTACTCATTTGATCAACCGAAGCTGAGCCAGTTTTTTTCTGCACGCCCCAATCGTCAAAATTCTTCGCCGCCAGCCAGCTCTGCCGCTACTTGTCACATTGCAAAAGTAGCCAAATTGCTTCTGTCACAATCAGTTCACCATCACCAAAAAAAGAAACATTCCAGAACTTCCGCATCTCGCCCTGCCGCTGACACTTCTATACTGGAATGAAAACGCCAACATAAGAGAAACCTATGCCATTACCCGATTTTCATGTCTCTGAACCTTTTACCCTCGGTATTGAACTGGAAATGCAGGTGGTTAATCCTCCGGGATATGACCTTAGCCAGGACTCTTCAACGCTGATTGACGCGGTAAAAAGCAAGATCACTGCCGGGGAGGTGAAGCACGATATCACCGAAAGTATGCTGGAACTGGCGACGGATGTTTGCCGTGATATCAACCAGGCTGCCGGGCAATTTTCAGCGATGCAGAAAGTCGTATTGCAGGCAGCCGCAGACCATCATCTGGAAATTTGCGGCGGTGGTACGCACCCGTTTCAGAAATGGCAGCGTCAGGAGGTGTGCGATAACGAACGTTATCAACGGACGCTGGAGAACTTCGGCTATCTCATTCAACAAGCGACTGTTTTTGGTCAGCATGTTCACGTTGGCTGCGCCAGTGGTGATGACGCTATTTATTTGCTGCACGGCTTATCACGCTTTGTACCGCACTTTATCGCCCTTTCTGCCGCATCGCCGTATATGCAGGGAACGGATACACGTTTTGCCTCCTCACGACCGAATATTTTTTCTGCCTTTCCCGATAATGGTCCAATGCCGTGGGTCAGTAACTGGCAACAATTTGAAGCCCTGTTTCGCTGCCTGAGTTACACCACGATGATCGACAGCATTAAAGATCTGCACTGGGATATTCGCCCTAGCCCTCATTTTGGCACGGTGGAGGTTCGGGTGATGGATACCCCGTTAACCCTTAGCCATGCGGTAAATATGGCGGGATTGATTCAGGCCACCGCCCACTGGTTGCTGACGGAACGCCCGTTCAAACATCAGGAGAAAGATTATCTGCTGTATAAATTCAACCGTTTCCAGGCCTGCCGTTATGGTCTGGAAGGCGTCGTTACCGATCCGCACACCGGCGATCGTCGTCCACTGACAGAAGACACCTTGCGATTGTTGGAAAAAATAGCTCCTTCTGCACATAAAATTGGCGCATCCAGTGCAATTGAAGCACTGCACCGCCAGGTTATCAGCGGTCTGAATGAAGCGCAGCTGATGCGAGATTTTGTCACCGATGGCGGCTCGCTGATTGGGCTGGTGAAAAAGCATTGTGAGATTTGGGCTGGAGACTAAGCGGAGAATTGCGTTACGCAGAAATATCCCCGACAATGGTGTTTTAACTTACATTTAACAATGTTATGAAACACCCCTTAGAAACCTTGACCGCAGCAGCAGGCATTTTGCTGATGGCTTTCCTTTCTTGCCTGCTGCTGCCCGCCCCCGCACTGGGGCTGACGCTGGCACAAAAACTGGTGACCATGTTTCATCTGATGGATCTTAGCCAGCTTTACACTTTATTGTTTTGCCTGTGGTTTTTAGTGCTGGGCGCTATTGAGTATTTTGTTCTGCGCTTTATCTGGCGACGCTGGTTCTCGCTAGCGGATTAAACGTCGATTATCGCCGAACTTCGCGGCATACTTTGCTTATTCTCCTTCGCCTAAAGGAACGTTTATGGATAAGCAATCACTGCACGAAACGGCGAAACGCCTGGCTCTTGAGTTACCCTTTGTCGAGCTTTGCTGGCCTTTTGGCCCGGAGTTCGATGTTTTTAAAATTGGCGGCAAGATTTTTATGCTGTCGTCAGAACTGCGCGGCGTCCCCTTTATCAATCTGAAGTCCGATCCACAAAAATCCCTGTTAAATCAGCAAATATACCCGAGCATTAAGCCTGGGTATCACATGAATAAAAAGCACTGGATTTCGGTGTATCCCGGCGACGAAATCTCTGAATCGTTGCTCAGCGATCTGATTAACGATTCGTGGAACTTAGTGGTTGATGGCCTGGCTAAACGCGATCAAAAAAGAATACGTCCAGACTAAAGCGGAAATCTATAGCGCATTTTTCTCGCTTACCATTTTACTTCGATCCTTGTAATCTGCTGGCACACAAACATCTTTCACAAGGAGTCTTTATGGATATCATTTCTGTCGCCCTAAAGCGTCATTCCACTAAGGCATTTGATGCCAGCAAAAAACTTACCCCGGAACAAGCCGAGCAGATCAAAACCCTGCTCCAGTACAGCCCATCCAGCACCAACTCCCAGCCATGGCATTTTATTGTGGCCAGCACGGAAGAAGGTAAAGCGCGTGTCGCTAAATCCGCCGCCGACAATTACGTGTTCAACGAACGTAAAATACTTGATGCCTCGCACGTCGTGGTGTTCTGCGCGAAAACCGCAATGGACGATGCATGGCTGAAACGGGTTATTGACCAGGAAGATGCTGACGGCCGCTTTGCCACGCCGGAAGCCAAAGCGGCGAACGATAAAGGCCGTAAGTTCTTCGCCGATATGCACCGTAAAGATCTGCATGATGATGCAGAGTGGATGGCAAAACAGGTTTATCTCAACGTCGGTAACTTCCTGCTGGGCGTTGCGGCACTGGGTCTGGACGCGGTGCCAATCGAAGGTTTTGACGCGGCGATCCTCGATGAAGAATTTGGTTTGAAAGAGAAAGGTTACACCAGTCTGGTGGTCGTACCGGTAGGCCATCACAGCGTGGAAGATTTTAACGCTACCCTGCCAAAATCTCGTCTGCCGCAAAGTATCACCTTAACTGAAGTGTAATTCTCCTTTATAGCCGGGAACTGATCCCGGCTATTTCACATCAGATTTTCCTGATTTGCATAACCCTGTTTCAGCCGTCATCATAGTCCGCTGTTGTATACAGGAGACGTTATGCAGGATTTAATATCCCAGGTTGAAGATTTAGCGGGTATTGAGATTGATCACACCACCTCAATGGTGATGATTTTCGGTATTATTTTTCTGACCGCCGTTGTAGTGCATATTATTTTGCACTGGGTGGTATTACGTACCTTCGAAAAACGCGCCATTGCCAGTTCACGGCTGTGGCTGCAAATCATTACCCAGAATAAACTATTTCACCGTTTAGCTTTTACCCTGCAGGGGATTATCGTCAATATTCAGGCGGTATTCTGGCTGCAAAAAGGCACCGAAGCGGCTGATATTCTGACCACCTGCGCACAGTTGTGGATCATGATGTATGCGCTGCTTTCAGTCTTCTCGTTGCTGGATGTTATTTTAAATCTGGCGCAGAAATTCCCGGCAGCAAAACAGTTACCGCTGAAAGGGATATTTCAGGGGATAAAGCTGATCGGCGCTATTCTGGTCGGCATTTTGATGATCTCGCTGCTGATTGGTCAGTCACCGACCATTCTGATCAGTGGTCTTGGCGCAATGGCTGCCGTGCTGATGTTGGTATTTAAAGATCCGATTCTTGGTCTGGTGGCAGGTATTCAGCTTTCCGCGAACGATATGCTGAAACTGGGCGACTGGCTGGAAATGCCGAAATACGGCGCGGATGGCGCGGTGATCGATATTGGTTTAACCACCGTCAAAGTACGTAACTGGGACAATACCATTACCACTATTCCCACCTGGTCTCTGGTTTCTGACTCCTTTAAAAACTGGAGCGGAATGTCAGCCTCTGGTGGACGACGCATTAAACGCAGTATCAGTATTGATGTCACCAGCATTCGCTTTCTTGATGAAACCGAAATGCAGCGGCTGAATAAAGCGCATCTGTTAAAGCCTTATTTAACCAGCCGCCATCAGGAAATTAATGAGTGGAACCGCCAGCAAGGGTCTACGGAGTCAGTATTAAACCTGCGCCGAATGACGAATATTGGAACATTTCGTGCCTATCTGAACGAATATCTACGTAACCATCCACGTATTCGTAAAGATATGACCTTAATGGTACGCCAGCTTGCACCGGGCGATAATGGTTTACCGCTTGAGATATATGCGTTTACCAATACCGTAGTGTGGCTGGAATATGAAAGCATTCAGGCTGATATATTCGATCACATATTTGCGATTGTCGAAGAGTTTGGTCTGCGACTTCATCAGTCGCCAACCGGCAATGATATTCGCTCTCTGGCGGGTGCATTTAAGCAGTAATTAAAAAAACCGCTCTCATCGAATGGATGAGAGCGGACATCGTTTTGTCGGATGTAGCGTGAATGCCTTATTTCCGACGCAGCGTTTTAAACGCCACAAACAGGAACACAATCCACACCGGCAGTAGGATCGCTGACAAGCGCATATCATCTATTGTGCACATCAGCAGCAAAATCATGCCGAGAAAGGCAATGCAAAGATAGTTGCCAAACGGATACATCAGAGCTTTGAAGCGGGTTTCACGCCCCTGACGTCGCATCGCCGCACGAAAACGCAGATGCGCCAGGCAGATCATAATCCAGTTAAGTAGCAGCGTTGCCACCACCAGCGCCATCAGCAAACCAAACGCTTTTTGCGGCAGCAGATAGTTAATCAACACCACCAGCGAAGTGATCGCTCCGGAAAGCATCAGCGAGTTAATCGGAACACCGCGACGGCTTACGCGAGTCAAAAACTTCGGCGCATTCCCCTGGACGGAAAGGCCAAACAGCATCCGGCTGTTGGAGTAAACTCCGCTGTTATACACCGATAACGATGCTACCAGAATGACGAAGTTCAGCGCAGAAGCTACCACGTTGCTGTCGAGATTATGGAAAATCATCACAAACGGGCTACTGTTGGATTTCACTTCCACCCACGGGTAGAGCGCCAGTAAAACCACCAGTGAACCGATATAAAACAGCAGGATGCGATACACGACCTGATTCACTGCTTTAGGGATGCTTTTTTCTGGATCGCGCGCTTCAGCGGCAGTAATCCCAATCAGCTCCAGACCGCCGAAGGAGAACATAATCACCGCCAGCGACAAAATCAGCCCATTCCAGCCGGTGGCAAAGAAACCACCGTAGCGCCAGAGGTTATCGATACTGGCTTTCTCGCCGCCGTGACCAGAAAACAGTAGCCACAGGCCAAAACCGATCATGCCGATAATCGCCAGCACTTTAATCAGCGCGAACCAGAACTCAGTTTCACCATACAAGCGCACATTCACCAGGTTAACGGCGTTGATGACAATAAAGAAGGCGGCAGCCCAGATCCAGGTGGGAACATCCGGGAACCAGTACTGCATATAGATGCCCGCAGCCGTCAGTTCAGCCATTCCTACCAGCACGAACATCACCCAGTAGTTCCAGCCGGAGAGGAAGCCTGCAAACGGTCCCCAATATTTATAGGCAAAGTGGGCAAACGAACCAGATACCGGCTCTTCGACCACCATCTCGCCGAGCTGGCGCATAATCAGGAAAGCGATGATCCCGGCAACGCCGTAGCCCAGCAATACAGCCGGCCCCGCCATCTGAATCGCCGGACCAATGCCAAGAAACAGACCTGTACCAATGGCGCCACCCAGCGCAATTAGCTGAATATGACGGTTATGTAATCCCCGATGAAGCGTCGGTTCTTGATTCGACGCAGTATCTTCCGATACGGTTGACGCGTTTTTCACGCCTTTCCCCTGTGTGTCTTTTTTATTGAGGGGCTCCTTTTAACATTTAGTGCTGGTCGTCGCAAGACACAATCCACACAGTTAAACCGGGTATCCCTTTCTTATGCAAATTGCCGACAAAAAGTACCTTGTTATTGCCAATTAGGGTGTTAACGCCTTATTTGGCCTACAGAAATGTGCAAATTCAATAAATTATAATTCACGCTGTAGGCCTGATAAGCGTAGCGCATCAGG
>NZ_AEJZ01000390.1:0-585 GCF_000208525.1 Escherichia sp. TW14182 | reverse complement strand
TGCAAATCGCTGTTGTTCTTTTTCAGACGGGCCATGCACCCGCAAATGATCATCGCGTCATCGTCACAACATTGTGGGCGAGATTTTACTTTTGAAGGAATTAATCCCTTAAAACCGGCGGCAATGGACGACCAGGTCACATCTTCATGATTATTAGCCGCCCACGCTCCCCAACGCTCAAGAACCATCTGAATATCACGCATCAACTTACTCCACAAAAATCAGACCAGAACGCCAATTACAAGCAAAAATCAACAAAACAGTATTAGTTGATTGTTATCTCTGACTTCATACTCCTGCTCCTGTCAGGGTTTTGGCGTAATTCTTCAGTATTCGGTAATCGGTCAAAACAGAACCGGGGAAACGATATAAGCGCAGACGCCCCCAGCGGTGGCGAAGAAGTTCTGCCATATTAAACTCAAACATCATTCATTCCCCATTTCGGTGATGGTCAGTTCCAGCCTCCCACCTTTGGTAACAGGCATCTTCACAACGCGGTAATCAACGACCTGAGCATCATCCAGCCAGAAACCTGCTTTAGTGAGTGCGTCAAAAGCGGCTTTTTGCAGATTATCCAGGTCACGG
>NZ_AEJZ01000391.1:0-920 GCF_000208525.1 Escherichia sp. TW14182 | reverse complement strand
TGCCTTGCAAACGGGATGTGTTCATATAATTTATTATGAAGTTATGGCCTGTGTTGACTGGCATTGCGCTCTCTTTCACTCTTATAGCATGTAAGGCCCCGACACCACCTAAAGGTGTGCAGCCGATTACAAATTTTGACGCCAACCGCTACCTCGGAAAATGGTATGAAATAGCTCGCCTCGAGAACCGGTTCGAACGTGGTCTGGAACAGGTCAGCGCTACTTATGGAAAACGGAACGACGGAGGGATTCGTGTACTTAACCGTGGATACGATCCAACGAAAAATAAATGGAGCGAGAGCGAAGGTAAAGCATACTTTACTGGAGATACTAAAACTGCAGCATTGAAGGTTTCGTTTTTTGGCCCCTTCTATGGTGGCTATAATGTAATCAAACTGGATGATGAGTATAAGTATGCTCTTGTCAGTGGTCCGAACAGAGAATACCTATGGATTCTGGCAAGGACCCCAACTATTCCAGATAAAGTAAAAGCAGACTATGTGCGAACCGCTCAAAAGTTGGGATTCAATGTCAATGAATTATTATGGGTTAAACAATAAAATCCCTACCCGAAATAATACTTATTAGAAAAAAACCAGCCTTTGGGGAGGCTGGCTAAATCAGGAAACAAGCTGTTATATGATAATAACTACGTTGCGATTCCAACATTTAAAATGTTAGACTAATGACAATCAGACAGCAACTTTTCCTTTAATTATTTCGAACAATCAGCATCCATCTCCAATCGGAGATCCAACACCATCAGCATACCCTCCACTACGCCCTCAGCTTTCTGGAGCATCCTGCCAACCCAACAATCAGATCGCCCATGCTTACGTGCAAGCGCCATAAAAGTCATGCCGCCGACATAATAGTCCACCAATAAATCATGCAAATCGCTGTTGTTCTTTTTCAGACGG
>NZ_AEJZ01000392.1:0-1560 GCF_000208525.1 Escherichia sp. TW14182 | reverse complement strand
TGTCATAACTAAGTCGCCTCGTTGAAGCGACTGAGGTATGAAGTGTTGAGTTGATTTCAGCTGGTCACACCGACGTTCACGCGTCCGCTTCACCCCTCGCACTCCCCGGAGCCTGCTGAAATTCAAGCTGCGGATCTAAGCGGTCATCGCAACGGTGAAGTTATAAATTTTGTGATACCAACATCGATGCAATAGCATGACAATAGCAATAGCTATTGGTGTAGTCAATAGCAATTAGTATTGATAATGTTTGATATACTTGTTCTGATTGATAATTAAATGAATTTTTATAAAAAAGAGTATGAAGACTTATTGGTGTGGCTGAAATTTGTACAGCTTTAATGTGCCTCGTGACAGAGGGGCATCGGGTTGTGGTGAGCTCGGTAGGTTGGCAGCAAATTTAATCGAATATTGGTAGTCTGAGTTCTTATGTGTATTTTTTTAGTCAGTTGCTAAATGATACATAAATGACTTATTAGCCCCGCCATCGCTTTGTACGGGGCGTTTATTTAATTTATCTTTTCAACATTTCCATGAATCAACAAGTCGTAGGCAAGAAATAGTTTCCTATACTGGGTTTTTAAATTGTCAACGTCGCATGCCTTGAATTGAACAAACGCTTCTTTTTTAACATAATCTTCAATCTCCTCTTTGGGGATATTTTTTATGTTCTTAATGACTATAGACAATTCTTTGTACTTTTTGAACTTTGCATCCTTTATATCTTTGATGTTGGTGTAAATTTTATTTGCATTGATTTTATCTAAGGTGATTTTATTGAGCAAGTCGTCTAGTTTTCCGTGGCGTTCAATGCGTTGATTTAGTTTTAACACATATTTAGCTGGCAAACTTAACTCTTTCAAATTACATGAGGTTATAGTTTTTGAAAATGGAAGTTGTAATGAGTTTACTGAACCTAATATGAAATCTATGGCTAATTTATTAGATATTTCATTTTTATTAAATAAGTAGTCTTCAAGATAATTTATTTCTTTAACTTGTGTGAATACATACTTTTTATCGCCTAGAGCAACAACTAAATTTTTTCCTTGTTTAACACTTTCTTCAAGTCTGTCTAAGTCAGAAGGTGAAACCAATAGAGTATCTAAGTGCCCTTTTTCACCCTCATTAATGATAAGTGTTTTAATGGCTCTTTGATACCTTAAAACATCATAAGGTGAGAGCCCTTCATCAACAGCACTGATCTCATCATAGATCTATTTATAGTTATCTGTTTTAACAGATGTATATGTAATTTGTAGCTGTTGATCGGTAATCTGTTTTGGTACTACTTCCTGTTCATTCTCTTTATATTCAATCAAAATTATTCTTTCAGCTGATTTTCGACCATCTTCTCTAGGTAGTTGTGAGGAAAAATCAGAAAGAAGTTTCTTTACATTCCTGTCAGTTAAAGAATATCCAAGAAAAACTATTGGATTTTTAATCATGTTAGATAGTATCTTGGCACTAATGAGTATAGATTTGTTGTCATATTTTTCGTAATCATCTTTATTTATGATTATTGAGTGTGGATCCTTTATATCACCATGTATTTTGTAT
>NZ_AEJZ01000393.1:0-2905 GCF_000208525.1 Escherichia sp. TW14182 | reverse complement strand
CCGCCAGTTCAATTTGCAGAATTTTGCGAATGCCGGTCGCTTCCAGGTCGTGGATCATGCGCTTGATCTGCTGGCGCAACACCACCGGATACCATAATGCGTAAGTGCCGGTAGCGAAACGTTTGTAGCCTTCTGCTATCCCGCTGACCACCGCCTGATAGTCGGTTTTCATTTCATACGGTGGGTCGATAAGGATCAGGCCACGACGGGAAACTGGCGGCAGTTTTGCTTTCAGTTGCAGGAAGCCGTCGGCTTTTTCTACGCGCGCACGGCTGTCTTTCTGAAATTCAGAACGCAGCAACGGGAAATCGCTCGGATGTAGCTCGGTCAGTTGCAGGCTGTCTTGTTCACGCAGTAACTGACGGGCAATCAATGGCGAACCGGGGTAGTAACGCAACTGTCCGCTACGGTTGAAGTGTTTTACCACATTGATGTACGGCTCCAGTTCTGCGGGCAAATCGTCCTGCTGCCAGATACGGGCGATGCCTTCGAGATATTCGCCGGTACGCTCGGCATGTTCGCTGCCTAACTGATAACGCCCGGCCCCTGCGTGGGTATCGAGATAGAGAAACGGTTTATCTTTCTCTTTCAGCGACTCGATGATCAGGCTCTGAACGGTATGTTTAAGGACGTCGGCGTGGTTGCCAGCGTGAAAGCTGTGGCGATAACTGAGCATGGGTAAAGGTGTTCCGGTAAGTAAAAATCGGCCCGTATTTGGGGCGCACAAAAGCATATCAGGACAGTATACCGAAAAGAGGACGTCGCCGCGAAAGCGTAACGTTTCTCATTGAAATTCACTACACTTAACCCCATGCTATTACCCATTACGCGTCGGATGGCATCGGCCTATTAACGTAGGCCGGATAAGACGTCTGCGTCGCCTCCGGCGAAAGCGCCTGTGAGCGTTTCGTTCCCTCTATTTAACCAGGACTGTACCTATGACGAATCCGTTACTGACTCCCTTTGAATTGCCTCCGTTTTCTAAAATTCTCCCGGAACATGTCGTTCCTGCCGTGACTAAGGCGCTGAACGACTGTCGCGAAAATGTGGAGCGCGTGGTAGCGCAGGGGGCACCGTACACCTGGGAAAATCTCTGCCAACCGCTGGCAGAAGTGGACGATGTGCTGGGCCGTATTTTCTCCCCGGTCAGCCACCTGAACTCGGTGAAAAATAGCCCGGAGCTGCGCGAAGCCTACGAACAAACGCTGCCGCTGCTGTCAGAATACAGCACCTGGGTAGGGCAACATGAAGGACTGTATAAAGCGTATCGCGATCTGCGCGATGGCGATCATTACGCCACGCTGAACACGGCACAGAAGAAAGCGGTTGATAACGCACTGCGTGATTTTGAACTGTCGGGCATCGGTCTGCCGAAAGAGAAACAGCAACGTTACGGCGAGATTGCCACCCGTCTCTCCGAGCTGGGCAACCAGTACAGCAACAACGTCCTCGATGCGACGATGGGCTGGACTAAACTCGTTACCGACGAAGCTGAGCTGGCGGGTATGCCAGAAAGCGCGCTGGCTGCAGCAAAAGCCCAGGCCGAAGCGAAAGAACTGGAAGGCTATCTGCTGACGCTGGATATCCCAAGCTACCTGCCGGTAATGACTTACTGCGACAACCAGTCTCTGCGCGAAGAGATGTATCGCGCTTACAGCACACGCGCCTCCGATCAAGGCCCGAACGCCGGTAAGTGGGACAACAGCAAGGTGATGGAAGAGATCCTCGCGCTGCGTCACGAACTGGCGCAATTGCTGGGTTTTGAAAACTACGCCTTCAAATCGCTTGCCACTAAAATGGCAGAAAATCCGCAGCAGGTGCTTGATTTCTTAACCGATCTGGCAAAACGCGCGCGTCCGCAGGGCGAAAAAGAGCTGGCGCAACTGCGTGCCTTCGCCAAAGCCGAATTTGGTGTGGATGAGTTGCAGCCGTGGGATATCGCTTACTACAGCGAAAAACAGAAACAGCACCTCTACAGCATCAGCGACGAACAACTGCGTCCGTACTTCCCGGAAAACAAAGCGGTTAACGGCCTGTTTGAAGTGGTGAAACGTATTTACGGCATCACCGCCAAAGAGCGTAAAGATGTTGATGTCTGGCATCCTGATGTGCGTTTCTTCGAACTGTATGATGAGAACAACGAACTGCGCGGCAGCTTCTACCTCGACCTGTATGCCCGTGAGAACAAGCGCGGCGGGGCGTGGATGGATGACTGCGTAGGCCAGATGCGCAAAGCCGACGGTTCGCTGCAAAAACCGGTCGCTTATCTGACCTGTAACTTCAACCGCCCGGTGAACGGTAAACCGGCGCTGTTTACCCATGACGAAGTGATCACCCTGTTCCACGAGTTCGGTCACGGCCTGCATCATATGCTGACCCGCATCGAAACCGCCGGTGTTTCCGGTATCAGCGGTGTGCCGTGGGATGCGGTCGAACTGCCGAGTCAGTTTATGGAAAACTGGTGCTGGGAGCCGGAGGCGCTGGCGTTTATCTCCGGTCACTATGAAACCGGCGAACCGCTGCCGAAAGGGTTGCTGGATAAAATGCTGGCGGCGAAGAACTACCAGGCGGCGCTGTTTATTCTGCGTCAGCTGGAGTTCGGCCTGTTCGATTTCCGCCTCCATGCGGAATTCCGTCCGGATCAGGGGGCAAAAATCCTCGAAACCCTGACAGAAATCAAAAAACTGGTTGCCGTGGTGCCGTCTCCGTCATGGGGCCGTTTCCCACATGCATTTAGCCATATCTTTGCTGGTGGTTATGCAGCAGGTTACTACAGCTACCTGTGGGCTGATGTGCTGGCGGCGGATGCTTTCTCGCGCTTTGAGGAAGAGGGGATTTTCAACCGTGATACTGGACAGTCGTTCCTCGACAACATTCTGAGCCGTGGCGGTTCAGAAGAGCCGAT
>NZ_AEJZ01000394.1:0-4703 GCF_000208525.1 Escherichia sp. TW14182 | reverse complement strand
CTGATGAGACTGAAAACGTTCGATTTCATCTGCCATACTCACTTCCCTTCTGCCATACGTGCAGCCACTGACTGCTGAATCTCTGCCGTAATATCTTCTGCGCCGCCCACAACGGCCGGTGCCACAATAATGACGGCCCGGTGATCGCGCTGATATGCCGTCAGACTGTCAGAGAGTGCACGGTTAAAACGTGCAGTCAGCGCCTTTATCTGAGCTTCATCCAGTGCCTGCGCCGCAGCCTGTGACATAAAACTGTTCACGGTTCCGGCCATATCAAAACTGACCGTTTTTGGCTGGCGCCACTCTGTCAGTAACAGGGAGACCGCCGCATTCAGCACCATCATGCCCGCCACCACACCGGCAACAGACTTCAGATAACGACGGCGACGGGAGCATTTAGTGGGGGATTTTTCCGGTGTAGCGGCAGAGGAAATCAGTGATTGTGTTTTATCCATTCCGTCAGTGTCTCCATTTCCTGCGGGAACTTACGCCAGGCCAGTTCTCCGATGATGTCGTGGATATCTTTACCGGCACGGAGTCCGGCTTCACGGTAGTCAAAATCCTCACCATCGGATGAGAACATGACGCGACTGATAGGGTCGAGCAGCAGACGGTGGAATGATGTCTGCCCCCCGTAACGCAGCATAAAGGCACTGAAATGCGCCTCACGGGCTGCCGGAAAGCCCTCGATGACCTCCCGTTCAAACCGGTTAAACTGTTCCGGGTTATCCAGGCAGTATTTACGGAACGCATCGCGGTTCTGACGCAGGATGATTTTGAAGGAGGAGTTCGCCCAGGCCGCTTTCGCCGCGCCACTGGCTTTCTGCCCGTCGAAGTCTTCAATCCCCTGGGTGATGGTGATATAGGCCCCGTTGTATTTACGCGCCGTGCGGTAGCCGTTCTCAATAAAGTCTTCCGCCCGCTTGTTGTCCTTCGACAGCAGCTTCCAGGCCTCATCAATCAGACAGACCTTGTGTTGCTGACGGTCGGAGAGATACATCCGCTGCTCGACGTAAATCATCATCGAGAACATCACGGCAGCCAGCAGGTCAGGCTTGTCCTTCAGCTCCCCCATCTCCAGTACGGAGAAACGCACATTGTCATCCAGTGACGGCTTTTCACTGTTGAAGTACTCGCCATAAAGCCCCCAGGAGCAGTACTTTTCCAGACCGACGATAATCTCATCCATACGCGAACGCACGGTGGTGGTATCGCGGTATTCCGGCTGCTCCAGCGCTTTCCGCATGTAGTGCACGATATCGTCAATCTGGGCTGTGTTCTCCTTCTGGTCCCAGACTTCCTTAACCGCTTTCAGTAACAGCGACATAAAGGTGTCATCGCAGTTACCGGACGGGTTGGCCAGCACGACCAGCAGGTTGCGGACACTCTCGGCGGATGCTCTAATGTCCTTAATGTTGGCAAAGGGGTTGAAGCGCAGGTCGAGCGCGTTCAGGTATACCCCGCCCACATTACGGCAGAGTCCCTTGTAGGAGTCCCCCATATCAAACACCCAGGCCCGGCCACCGCTGTCCAGCACCTGCCGGATGATGCCCTGCATCAGGAATGACTTACCGCCCCCGGAGGTACCGGTGACGGAGAGGTTGTTGTTATCCGTATCCAGCCCCGCATTGCGGTCGAACAGGTTCAAAAAAGAAAGTTGGTTGCGGTAAGACGGTATGGGCAGCCCCTGCAGGCAGACCTGGTTATCCGCCACCACCGGCAGAATATTGGCCACATTGCTGGCCCGTGCCCGCTGAATAGCATTCGAACGACAGATATCGCTCCACAGCCCTTCCGGCATCATGAACGGAAAGACGGAGAGGTAATTACGCAGCTGCATAAACTCCGGCATATACATCGACAGCCCGTTACGGCGGAAGGTGTTCAGCACCGCCATCTCCGTTTCCAGCGCCACTTCATCCCTGTCCTCACAGAACAGCGTGACGTTAAAGTAAAAACGCGCCAGTGAATCCTGGTTGGTGCTGAGGGATTCACGCAGCCCGCCCCACTCTGCAGCCTGCTTTTTCACCGACGGCACAAACTTTGCAAAGGGGGAGTTGGCCTTTTTGTCCAGCTGGATAAATTTGCGGTTGGCCTCCCGCTGGGTACCGGCCTGCTCCTCCACTTCCAGCGCCAGCGTCATTACAAACGGGCAGGAAATGGTGCACAGCGGGTCCGTGACGTTGCTGATATTGTCCCCCATCTGCCACAGGGCATACGGTTTCTCCGGATTTTTTTCCAGCATGAAATTAAGAATGCGTGTGCGCTCACGTTCGCCACCACGTTGTGACTGCAGGCTCTGTTCAATGCGATCCGGATGCAGCATCAGCCGCAGGGAACGGTCAATACATTCTGTATTCAGCGGCTCAAACTCCGCCACATCCCCGCCCGGGGGTTCAGTATTGCCATGCCGGAAATTGGCCAGTTCACGCACCAGAGAAACCAGCCCGTGTTTATCCACCCGCGTCGACCACAGGCCGGCAGAAGCCAGACCAGCCACAACACGGTTGGCCACCTGGTTCAGCTCAGTTTTCTTCTGTTCCGTCAGGCTGCTGACCTCTTCCGCATACGAGACAAACAGACGGTAATGACGCAGCGTCAGCGGATAGCCTTTTTTATTGGCAAATTTTGTCAGGGCGGCCCGTTCATAATAGGCACGGGTGATGGCATTGAATTCATCCCCCCGCTTTCCCTGCCAGCGAAAATCAGCCAGCCCACGCTCCAGCATCGGACGCACACAGGGAGAACCAACCAGCATGAATGTCAGTGGGACTTTACGGGGGATTTTGTCCCGCAAAAAATAATCCAGTGATTTACTGATGGCTTCATTGGCACCGGATAACGGCGCACACTCGAGGATAAACCCTGCCGTTCTGGCATTAATGAACAGCTCACTGTCCGGATCATACCGGCGGTACGGCAGAAGACTGGCGAAAGACGGATAATCCATTTCATCCAGGATTTGCTGCGCCTGCTGGCTGCCATCCGGCGTTTTCCAGCCACCCAGCAACTGCGACAGTAATACCTGCCAGCCTTTTACCTCCTGCTGTTCCGGTTGTCTTTCCCTGCTCACTCTTTACCCCCCTGCTGATGTAACCAGCGCGACGGCGTGACCTCAAAGGCCACCAGTGACGGCTGATGCCATACATCCTGTTCATCAGTCCAGGCGGCAATCCACATCCGGGCCGTTGTCGCCTGTAACCGGACGGGTTCCTGCGCCGCGCGCCGGGATTTCTGGCGTGTGCTGTCACCGTCAGTAACAATGCGGCTCCCCGTCGCGGTGTTTCCTGATGTCCGGGATGATACCGGTGAAGCCACTGAATCCGGTGCTCCTGCAGGTGTCTTTACGGCAAAAGGGACGGTTCTGGTTAAAGGTTGTGAACCGGAAGCGGCAAGGCGGGGAAGTGAGGACTGTTTTGTTGCTTCAGAACGTTCAGTGGCTGAGCGGGCTTTATTGTTCGCCTCATCCATTGTCATACAGCTGTTACTGGCTGTGGCATTGCAGTCAAATTCACTCTTCATTCCCGCACAACCACTCAGCAATAAAGCCAGTGCCACGGGTGTCAGATACAGAATCTTCATTTCTTTCTCCGTTATTTGGGCGTCTGTATGGCAGGCACCGTATCCCCGAGATTAAGTTCCTGCAGCATCTGCTGTGATACCTGAATACCGTTATCCACCACCGCTTTCGCCTGACGCGCCGGCGTGGATGCCTTGTCCTCGTCCGTGTACTTCAGCTGAAAACCTTCCTGAAATACCACCGTCACTTCCGTTCCTGCCCCTACCGGGATGACCGGGTGATACTGCTCTGCCCGCTTGATGTAATAATCACTCAGCGTTTTACCGACCTGCGATGCCCCGCCACCCAACGCGCTGTTCATCACTGAACTGCCGGAAACCGAGGCCACAGCCCCCGCACCCGGTGTTTCCTGACCAATTTTGGCCACACCGCTGCCAATACCATCCACGGCACCGGCTGCAAATGCCCAGCCAATAATTTTGCCGTTACGCATGACCGGCTCACCTTTGATGCCGTTCTTCCCTTTAAAAGAAACATGGCCTTTAAAAGGCATATCAATCACATGCCCGTTTTTATGGCAGGAAAGACGATCGGTACGGATCAGCGCCCGCTCACTGGAGATATCACCATAGGCCCCGGCGGTGACCATACAGCCTGTCAGATCATACGTTTTATCGTTGGGCATCCTGACCAGGCCGGTCAGGCGGAACTGCATCGGGGACGGATCGCTGTTACCGGTGACGGAGGCATTGGCATCGGCCCCTTCAATAACAACCGCCGGCGCAAAGCTGGCTGACGGGATATAAGGCAGAGGTGGTTTATTGCTGACAGCAGATTTTTCACCATAATCCACGGTCATTGAGGACAGCCCTTTCTCAGGCTTTGGTGTCACCTGATACTGCGTGACCGGTGCCAGATTTACGTTCTCATTACCACTGCCCGGCGGGTAAAATGTGGTTGGAGGTGGAACAGCCGCGCCCGGGCCAAAAGAAGGTGCAGGTTGCCCGGCGGGTAATTCCGGTGCGCTGTTTTCTTTCATTGCCTCCTGTTCGGCCCGCAGGATAGCCAGCTCATTCTCCTGCTCTTCAATTTTGGCCCGGTAGTCCTGCTCCCGCTGCTCCATTTTCGCCAGACGGGATTCAAAGGCTTTCAGCTTCTTTTCCGCCTCACTGGCGGGATGCTG
>NZ_AEJZ01000395.1:0-3347 GCF_000208525.1 Escherichia sp. TW14182 | reverse complement strand
GTTAAATGCGATGTTTTTGACGGTGTTTTCGGTATTACCCGTAGCATTTACCGTGATGGTGTGTCCGTGCGCACCCAGGGCCACAGTGTGTGCATGTGCACCAATCCCTACTGTGTGGTTATGCTGACCAATATCCACCGTATGGGCGTGCGCTCCGGCTGTGCTGGACACCTGATTGTTTCCTGAAGCCTGTACACGCTGTTTTCCACCGACAGAGTCGCCGCCATAAACACCACCGACAGTGTGCGTATGATTGCCCGTACTGTTCGTTGATTTTGTGCCGTGGTTAAATGTACTGACCGTCTTCGTGCCGTAATCAAATGAACTTGTCGTTTTCGTCCCTAGATCCGTATTTGACGCACTGGCGCTGTGAGTATGCGATTTAATCCCGTCCTGTTCCTGTGACAATACAGCTCGCCCACTGGCGGGTTTACCCTTGATTGTCCAGCCGCGCATATCAGGAATAACACCAGAAGGATAGGCAATAGCCAGTTTCGGATATGCAGCCTTATCAAACGTCTGCCCCTGCATAATTGCATAGCCTGCAGGTGGTGTATCTGATGGCCACGGCAGCGGAACACCAGGCGGAAACGCTTCAATATCTTTCGTCCCGTCAAAGGTTACGCCGTTAATTGTCCTTGCCGTTTTCAGCTTTGTTGCTGTAGCAGCATTGCCGGACAGTTCACCTGAAAGACCGACGCTGAAGGTTTGTTTCGCCGCCCATGTCTGGGCTTCGTCAATGATTGGTACTCGTCTTGTTGTGATCGTGCGACTTCCCGGATTTCCTGAAATACGCACCATAAAAAAGCGGTAGTTCGCTTTACTTACAGTGCTGCGCCACACATGCATTGAGCGCCCCGTACCGGAATCATCACTCGGACCGACTGAGATGTTTATCAGGTTGCCATCAATGACGCCCCAGTCCATACCGTCGGGAATATTGGTCATGTTATCAAGCCGAACTGTTATCAGACTACCCGGCACAAAGTCGTAGGTCTGCCAGTCCAGGCTGGAGAGTTTTGCCACTGCACCGCCGATACCCAGATTCAGGGGAAGTGAATACGAGGTGTAGACTTCCCGCCATTCGCTCCACGAGCTACCGGTAAAAACGCGCTCAAACGTGCGACCTTTAAGGGTTGTACCTGTTCCGGCAGTTGTATAACGCTGCCATACGTTAACACCATCAAAGCGCCTCAACACTTCCAGAATACCGAGGACTGTCACGCCGTTTCCGTCCAGTATTGGACCGTTGGTCGCTTTACCTGTAACGCTGTAAATACCTGGTGAAGTCACATCATTCAAATCCCCGCCGTAATAACGACTCTCTGACTGATGACCAACTCTTAACCACGGTTCCCACTGCGGATTTGATGCATCCCAGCTTGCCGCAAGGCAGCGGACGTACATATTTCCACGGCGAGTGGTATAACGTTGCGTTCTTCCATAATTCCCGCCTTCGAGGATCTCAAGCGTCCCCTGAGCAAAGCCGCCTTCCTCTGGATAATTGCGTTCATATGAAGCTATAGCCGAGCTACTGTTACGCCATAAACCAAGATGTTCGGCGGCTCCAAGCGTATTCAGGTCTATAGTCGTACTCAAAGGGCGGGTCGCTGATTGAGTGTGACGCCATACGCCCCACGGACCATCAGTGCCATTCCACTTATTGGCGAGTTTACGCATGTATACATTGCCGTCTCTCGTGATAAAGCGTTGCGTGCCTGCAAAATTGCCGGCAGCAAAAACCTCAAGCACACCGACAGCATTATCTTCCGGGAAATTTTTCTCCAGTGTTGCGTTAGTTGAGGTAGCTTTAGACCAGATCCCCAGATAAGCCTTAACGGGACCAAATGTATTCAGATCAGCATCAACCGGCATTTCGCCGTTGTTTTTCATAAACGTCAGGCTGGTAACGCCAACATTGTCCAGAAAAGCTGATTTATCCTGGATATCTGCACCATTCTGATTTTTCGCCAGACGTGAATTTGCGTTGTCATTTGCTGCCTTGACCGCTTTTGGCGTTGCCGCCAATGACTCACTGGTGCTGTTTGTTGCACTGCTTAACTGAGTAAAACCTTTTTCTGTCAGCGTGGCGTCAGGATGGCGGCGGGACTGCTCATGCTCTGCGATTTTGTCATCGACGTAATCCTGCGTCGCCATCACTGTGCTGGCATCAATACTCAGCTCAACGGACGCCACGTTGCTGAGAATAATAACCATGCGGCAGGTCTGCGCACGTCCGGAGCCTTCAGCCAGTTCTGGCTTATAGCTTTCTGCCATGTTGGATACCGCAATCAGTGTTCCGGCATCGTCATACAGACCAAGCTCACGCATCCAGAAGCCGCCCACTTCGGGCGGTACAACCAGTTCAGCCACGATATAGTTTTTATTCTTGTTATCCACACTGACTTTATTCAGAGCGTGACGCCAGACTTCATGCACCAGTTTCGTCTGACCGGCATCCGGCACCGGCAATTTGCCATTACCGTCACCCACAGCCATTGCAGACAGGTTTACTTTTTTCCCGCCGGGAACAGTGGCGGCTGCCAGCTTCGCGGCTCCGGCAGTAGTGATAACGGTTTTAAATTTCGTGCTCATTGTTTCTCACTTATCCGGGATAAACAGTAATAACATCACCATCACAGACCACACCGCCTGTATACAGATAGCCGGGAATGTCCTGGATAATGTTCAGACCGATAAGGTGGCGACTTGCGGGTTTGGCATCGGCAATCAGCCGTTCCATTTCCAGATACATTTCCTCTGTGATACCGCTTTCCAGTACGCCGATATCAAGCCGGAAAGTGCCGGGCGGGTCGTTTGTCTCCCACCATTCCTTTACGTTAATGAGATAGCCGAGCGGCTCCACCACACGCCGGATTGCGCCGACAGTACCCTTATGACAGTGGATGAAATAGGCATCGCGAATAACGGCGCGTTTGGTCGCTTCCGGCCACTTTTCATCCCATCTGTCGACCGAAAACGCCCACGCCAGCCACGGCAGCAGATTTGCCGGACAGGTGTCCGGGTTCCACAGCTCACGAATACTGACCGGCGTTTTTTCAATTTCCGCACAGGCTTTCGCGGCGGCGACCTCAAGCGGTGATGAGCCGGTCGGCAGCAGGCGCGAATCACTCATCCGAGCCTCCGGTCACGACGCGGTATTCGGTACAGAAAGACGCCTGCGTATTGTTGAGCACGATGTCGGCCAGCGGTGCAGCCAGTTCGACACGCTGCACACCTTCCACATGCAAAGCGGCATAAATGGCAGACAGACGGATGTCGCGCCCCAGCCGGTGCTGTGCCGTGATATACGCTTCCAGTTTTTTCACGGCAGCAGCGCGAATGGG
>NZ_AEJZ01000396.1:0-2019 GCF_000208525.1 Escherichia sp. TW14182 | reverse complement strand
CCCGCGACAACATTCTGAGCCGTGGGGGTTAAGAAGAGCCGATGGAACTGTTCAAACGCTTCCGTGGTCGCGAACCGCAACTGGATGCGATGCTGGAGCACTACGGCATTAAGGGCTGATCATTCAGTGAAAATCTGCTTAATTGATGAATCGGGCGCCGGAGACGGCGCCTTATCTGTTCTGGCGACCCGCTGGGGGCTGGAGCACGATGAAGACAATCTGATGGCCTTGGTGTTAACGCCAGAGCATCTGGAACTGCGTAAGCGTGATGAGCCGAAACTCGGTGGCATTTTCGTTGATTTTGTCGGCGGGGCAATGGCGCACCGACGCAAATTCGGCGGTGGTCGCGGCGAAGCGGTAGCAAAAGCGGTGGGCATTAAGGGCGATTATTTGCCGGATGTGGTGGACGCCACCGCAGGGCTGGGGCGCGATGCCTTTGTGCTGGCTTCAGTCGGCTGCCGAGTGCGGATGCTGGAGCGTAATCCAGTGGTTGCCGCGCTACTCGACGACGGCCTGGCGCGTGGTTATGCGGATGCGGAAATCGGCGGCTGGTTGCAGGAGCGGTTGCAGTTAATTCACGCCTCCAGCCTGACGGCGCTAACCGATATTACCCCACGCCCGCAAGTGGTCTATCTTGACCCGATGTTCCCACATAAGCAGAAAAGCGCGCTGGTGAAGAAAGAGATGCGAGTGTTTCAGTCGCTGGTGGGGCCGGATCTCGATGCCGATGGGTTGCTGGAGCCTGCGCGGCAACTGGCGACCAAACGTGTGGTGGTAAAGCGCCCGGACTACGCGCCGCCGCTGGCAAACATTGCCACACCGAACGCGGTTGTCACCAAAGGGCATCGCTTTGATATTTATGCCGGAACGCCGGTGTAAAAGTGAAAACGGGTAGCGTTATAGCTCCCCGTTTTTCTGCAAGAATCATCAATGGCTTTCCGGCGTCTCAATCATTCGTTTCAGCCAGGGCACCATCATCAGCATCACTACTGCAACGCCCAGCGTGACCAGACCAATCTTACCAAACACGTTGGTGTAGACAGGTAACGTCTCAAGCGGATCGGTAATGTTGTCTGGCACTGCGGTAAATGTTGCCACATAGCCGCCGAGCAAGAACGCGGCAGCCTGCGTCAGAAACCACATTCCCAGAATAAAGCCCATCAAATGCTGTGGCACCAGAGCAGCAACCATCGCCAGACCCAGGGCGCTAATAAACAGTTCACCCAGGCTCTGGAACAAGTAAACCAGCACGATAAACCACGGCGATGTCAGCCCCTGCGCATCAGCAAACCACATTCCCGCAGCGGCGGCAGTCAGAAATCCCAGCGAGCACATAAACATGCCGAGAGTAAATTTCATCGGCATCGAGAGGTCTTTGCCTTTGTTACCCAGATGCGTGTAAATGCCCGCCAGTATTGGGCTGGCGAGTACCACCCAGAATGGGTTAAGCGCCTGGAAGCTGACCGGGTTGATGGAAAAACCGAGAATTTCATGATGTACGTTGTTGATGGCAAAGAAGTTCAGCGACGTTGGCATCTGGGCATAGAGGATGTAAAACACCACCGCTTCGAGCATCAGGACAAAGGCGACAAACATTTTATTGCGCCCGGTTTTATCCAGCTTGAATGCCTGACGGAAGAAGATAATGGTGACGACGATGGAGAGGGCGATCAGCACCAGATTGGCGACTTCTACGTTGTGCATCAGCCATGCACAGACGAAGATCATCACTACGCTGCCAATCAACACGTACAACAGTTTGCCGAAGTTCAGTGGTCGGAAGTCAGGATCTGAACCAATATCTTGCACCATCCCGCGACAGGCGATGTAGACCAGTAGCGCGACAATCAGACCTGCCCCACACAGGTTATAGGTTACGGAATAACCAAATCTATCGGCAATCACGGGTGCCAGCGACAACGCCACCAATGAACCAATATTGATCGACATGTAAAACAGTGTGAAAGCACCATCCAGACGCGGATCTTTCGGTGGATAGCATTTAGAAAGCAGGCTTGC
>NZ_AEJZ01000397.1:0-2050 GCF_000208525.1 Escherichia sp. TW14182 | reverse complement strand
CCCCCGCCTTTGGCGCTCGCGCGATTATGGAATGCTTCACCGATCAGGGGATCGCCGTCAATAACGTGATGGCGCTGGGCGGCATCGCGCGGAAAAACCAGGTCATTATGCAGGCCTGCTGCGACGTGCTGAATCGCCCGCTGCAAATTGTTGCCTCTGATCAGTGCTGTGCGCTCGGTGCGGCGATTTTCGCTGCCGTCGCCGCGAAAGTGCACGCAGACATCCCATCAGCACAGCAAAAAATGGCCAGTGCGGTAGAAAAAACCCTGCAACCGCGCACCGAACAGGCACAACGCTTTGAACAGCTTTATCGCCGCTATCAGCAATGGGCGATGAGCGCCGAACAACACTATCTTCCAACTTCCGCCCCGGCACAGGCTGCCCAGGCCGTTCCGACTCTATAAGGACACGACTATGACGATTTTTGATAATTATGAAGTGTGGTTTGTCATTGGCAGCCAACACCTTTACGGCCCAGAGACTCTGCGTCAGGTCACCCAACATGCCGAGCACGTCGTTAATGCGCTGAATACTGAAGCGAAACTGCCCTGCAAACTGGTGCTGAAACCGCTGGGCACCACGCCGGATGAAATCACCGCTATTTGCCGCGACGCCAATTACGACGATCGTTGCGCCGGTCTGGTGGTGTGGCTGCACACTTTCTCCCCGGCAAAAATGTGGATCAACGGCCTGACCATGCTCAACAAACCGTTGCTGCAATTCCACACCCAATTCAACGCGGCGCTGCCGTGGGACAGCATCGACATGGACTTTATGAACCTGAACCAGACCGCGCACGGCGGCCGCGAGTTCGGCTTCATCGGCGCGCGTATGCGTCAGCAACATGCCGTCGTTACCGGTCACTGGCAGGATAAGCAAGCGCATGAGCGTATCGGCTCCTGGATGCGTCAGGCGGTATCTAAACAGGATACCCGTCATCTGAAAGTCTGCCGTTTTGGCGACAACATGCGTGAAGTGGCGGTCACTGACGGCGATAAAGTTGCCGCACAGATCAAGTTCGGTTTCTCGGTGAATACCTGGGCGGTTGGCGATCTGGTGCAGGTGGTAAACTCCATCAGCGATGGCGATGTTAACGCGCTGGTCGATGAGTACGAAAGCAGCTACATCATGACGCCTGCCACACAAATCCACGGCGAAAAACGGCAGAACGTGCTGGAAGCGGCACGTATTGAGCTGGGGATGAAGCGTTTCCTGGAACAAGGTGGCTTCCACGCGTTCACCACCACCTTTGAAGATTTGCACGGCCTGAAACAGCTTCCGGGTCTCGCCGTACAGCGTCTGATGCAGCAGGGTTACGGCTTTGCGGGCGAAGGCGACTGGAAAACTGCCGCCCTGCTTCGCATCATGAAGGTGATGTCAACCGGTCTGCAGGGCGGCACCTCCTTTATGGAGGACTACACCTATCACTTCGAGAAAGGTAATGACCTGGTGCTCGGCTCCCATATGCTGGAAGTCTGCCCGTCGATCGCCGCAGAAGAGAAACCGATCCTCGACGTTCAGCACCTTGGCATTGGCGGTAAAGACGATCCTGCCCGCCTGATCTTCAACACCCAAACCGGCCCTGCGATTGTCGCCAGCTTGATTGATCTCGGCGATCGTTACCGTCTGCTGGTTAACTGCATCGACACGGTGAAAACCCCGCACTCCTTGCCGAAACTACCGGTGGCGAATGCGCTGTGGAAAGCGCAACCGGATCTGCCAACCGCTTCCGAAGCGTGGATCCTCGCCGGCGGCGCGCACCATACCGTCTTCAGCCATGCGCTGAACCTGAACGATATGCGCCAGTTTGCCGAGATGCACGACATTGAAATCACGGTGATTGATAACGACACCCGCCTGCCTGCGTTTAAAGACGCGCTGCGCTGGAACGAAGTGTATTACGGATTTCGTCGCTAAGTAGTCGCATCAGGCATTCAACGCCTGATGCGACGCTGACGCGTCTTATCAGGCCTACGCGCTGCGATTTTGTAGGCCGGATAAGCAAAGCGCATCCGGCATTCTTTTCCCCCTCGCCCCTTTGGGGAGAGGG
>NZ_AEJZ01000398.1:0-1038 GCF_000208525.1 Escherichia sp. TW14182 | reverse complement strand
GCTCGTGATCATGCCCGTGCATATTCTCAAGCCAGTTTCGTTCACCGCGCCATGTGCGCCAGAACATCCATAATGCGGTGCCGAGAATGATGACCGCAGAAATTAACTGTAGCCACGGTTCCGCCGACTGCGCAGTAAAGCGTTTGCTGATCACCATCCCGCCAAAGGCAATCAACCAGACTACCGCAGTATGCGAAATGGTTGCTGCCAGTCCAAGCATCACCGCCTGTTTAATCGTACCTTTAATGGCGATGATAAACGCCGCCATCATCGTTTTTGAGTGCCCAGGCTCCAGACCATGAAGTGCACCGAGTAAGATGGCGCTGGGGATGAAGAACCAGGCGTTTCCTTGCTGAAGAAGAGTGGTAAATTCAGTCATGATAATAATTCTTAGTATTAAATGGATGCAGAGATTCTACTCCCCCCCAGTACATGATACTACCCCCCAGTAGATTAATAGTGCTATGATTTTTCATTATCTTGTTAACCAGGTGTTGTTATGTCTCATACCATCCGCGACAAACAGAAACTGAAAGCGCGCGCCAGTAAGATTCAGGGACAGGTCGTCGCGCTTAAGAAAATGCTCGACGAACCGCATGAATGTGCTGCCGTTCTACAACAGATTGCCGCCATTCGTGGCGCGGTAAACGGCCTGATGCGGGAAGTGATTAAAGGTCATCTGACGGAACACATTGTTCACCAGGGCGATGAACTAAAGCGTGAAGAAGACCTGGATGTTGTCCTTAAGGTGCTGGATTCGTATATAAAATAGTTTCGTGACGTTATTGTAATACTGCCGTTTTTCCTCGTTTACAACGCGCGCGCCGGACATTACCATCCTCCTCTGCGATTTATTATCGCAACCAAACGACTCGGGGTGCCCTTCTGCGTGAAGGCTGAGAAATACCCGTATTTTCTCATTTAGTGTTTTTTGTGGTTCGGGGTTGTTCGTGGTTGTTTGTGTATGTGTTTGATATATATTGAATTATTGTGTTTTCTTGTTTGTTGTTGTTCGTCGTTGTTCGTAGAGCTTCAACA
>NZ_AEJZ01000399.1:0-1263 GCF_000208525.1 Escherichia sp. TW14182 | reverse complement strand
GGGGGATGTGTTCATTACATTTCCTGTATTCAATTCCCGCCAAGGATAGCAGGAATCCGTATGGTTTATTAGTAGCCTCGTACACGGTCGACTTGTCCGCTGACCGTCTTCCCTTTTTCGAGTTGTGTAATGGCGCGAGCAATGTACTCCACCGCTTCAACGGGTCGGGTAATGGCTGCAACATGTGGTGTTATTGTCACGCGTGGATGTTGCCAGAGCGGACTTTCAGGCGGTAAAGGTTCACGATTAAAAACATCCAGCATCGCCGCTTTAACTTTACCGCTATCCAGCGCCGCAAGCAGGTCATCTTCTACCACATGAACGCCACGCGCCAGGTTGAGGAGATATGCGCCATCCGGTAATTTTTCTAATAATTGTTGATTAATAATGCCGACGGTTTCAGGCGTATTCGGTAACAGATTAATTAATACACGACATTGACTCAAAAATTTGCCCAACTCTTCAGTTCCGGCAAAACTTTGTACACCGGGCCAGCTTTTATGGCTACGGCTCCAGCAACGCAGCGGAAAACGCCAGGTCTGCAAGCTCTGTGCGACTTTACTGCCTAATACGCCAGCCCCCAGGATGCCGATAGTAAAATCTTCCCGTTGATACTCAGGCAGAGGTTGCCAAAACGAAGCATTTTGCTGCGCTCGATAATCGTCAAAACGTCTGAACCAATGGAGCACCTGACTGACAGCATATTCCTGCATTTGCTCGCCCATACCGGTATCTTCCAGACGAAAAAGCGGAATAGACGGTTTCAGCATTTCAGGGTACGTCTGTAATTTACTCAAAATCGAATCAACACCGGCACCCAATGCGAACACGGCCTTAAGGTCACGACCTGCCAACATTTCAACAGGCGGATGCCAGACCAAAGCATAATCCGCAGGATGATTATCACCGGTTTTCCATGCTCTGACTCTGGCCTGAGGAATAGCTTTACCCAGCGCATCAATCCACCAGGCGGTATCGAACACAGGATGATAAAAAATGATATCCATACTAACTCCCGAAAGCGGTTGTGCGGAATTTACCCGCACTTATCATTATGATCTACAAAGCACCTCAGCATAACAAATCCACTACCGGTGGCAAAAAAAGCAAACTCTGCTTACTAAAAGCGCAGATTGATTGAAGTTTGAATAAACGCGCTATTTTTTAAAAAAGTTTGTTGACCTCAGGCCGTGATTTCCCTAAATTAGCGCCCGTTCCAGCAAGACAGGAACGACAATTTGGTGAGGTGTCCGAGTGGCTGAA
>NZ_AEJZ01000400.1:0-14735 GCF_000208525.1 Escherichia sp. TW14182 | reverse complement strand
ACACTAAATCAGTAAGTTGGCAGCATCACCTGCGGGGCAAAGAGCCAATTTTCCATTAAGCCGGAAATATAGCCGCGCATAATAATGGCTGCGCGACGCGTCATTAAATCTGCGGGCAGCATTTTCGCTTCAATACAATGTCTTAACGTTTGTTCTATACGGTCATAACTTTCCAGACAGAGATTACGTTGTGCCTGTTGAACAACAGCCATTTCTCCGACAAATTCGCATTTGTGGAAAATAATCTCCATCAATAATCGCCGCCGCTCTTCAGTCACCGTCGATTCAAGAACATGAATTAGTATTTCTCTTAATACTGAGAGTGGATCGTCAGGGAATTTTGCCTGATACTCAAGCTCTAGTTCACCAATATTGGATTCTGACAGCTCCCAGATCTCACTGAACAAATCCGACTTATCTTTAAAATGCCAGTAGATTGCACCACGCGTAACGCCTGCTGCTTTTGCAATCTCTCCCAGTGAGGTGGATGATACCCCCTGCTGTGAGAAAAGACGTAAAGCCACATCGAGGATGTGTTGACGCGTTTCTTGCGCTTCTTGTTTGGTTTTTCGTGCCATATGTTCGTGAATTTACAGGCGTTAGATTTACATACATTTATGAATGTATGTACCATAGCACGACGATAATATAAACGCAGCAATGGGTTTATCGACTTTTGACCATTGACCAATTTGAAATCGGACACTCGAGGTTTACATATGAACAAAAACAGAGGGTTTACGCCTCTGGCGATCGTTCTGATGCTCTCAGGCAGCTTAGCGCTTACAGGATGTGACGACAAACAGGCCCAACAAGGTGGCCAGCAGATGCCCGCTGTTGGGGTAGTAACAGTCAAAACTGAACCTCTGCAGATCACAACCGAGCTTCCGGGTCGCACCAGTGCCTACCGGATCGCAGAAGTTCGTCCTCAAGTTAGCGGGATTATCCTGAAGCGTAATTTCAAAGAAGGTAGCGACATCGAAGCAGGTGTCTCTCTCTATCAGATTGATCCTGCGACCTATCAGGCAGCGTACGACAGTGCAAAAGGCGATCTGGCTAAAGCGCAGGCAGCAGCCAATATCGCGCAGTTGACTGTTAATCGTTACCAGAAGCTGCTGGGTACTCAGTACATCAGTAAGCAAGAGTACGATCAGGCGCTGGCTGATGCGCAACAGGCAAATGCGGCTGTTACTGCGGCGAAAGCGGCTGTTGAAACCGCGCGCATCAATCTGGCTTACACCAAAGTCACCTCTCCGATTACCGGCCGTATTGGTAAATCGAACGTGACGGAAGGCGCATTGGTGCAAAACGGCCAGGCGACTGCGCTGGCGACCGTGCAGCAACTTGATCCGATCTACGTTGATGTTACTCAGTCCAGTAACGATTTCCTGCGTCTGAAACAAGAACTCGCCAACGGCACACTGAAGCAAGAGAACGGTAAAGCCAAAGTCTCGCTAATCACCAGTGACGGTATTAAGTTCCCGCAGGACGGTACGCTGGAGTTCTCTGACGTTACCGTTGATCAGACCACCGGTTCTATCACTTTACGCGCTATCTTCCCGAACCCGGATCACACCCTGCTGCCGGGTATGTTCGTGCGCGCACGTCTGGAAGAAGGGCTTAATCCAACCGCCATTTTAGTTCCGCAACAAGGTGTAACTCGTACACCACGCGGCGAAGCTACCGTTCTGGTAGTTGGCGCGGATGACAAAGTGGAAACTCGTCCGATCGTCGCAAGCCAGGCCATTGGCGATAAGTGGCTGGTGACTGAGGGTCTGAAAGCAGGCGAACGAGTAGTAGTAAGTGGGCTGCAGAAAGTGCGTCCTGGTGTCCAGGTGAAAGCACAAGAGATAACCGCTGATAACAACCAGCAAGACGCAAGCGGTGCTCAGCCTGAACAGTCCAAGTCTTAACTTAAACAGGAGCCGTTAAGACATGCCTAATTTCTTTATTGATCGCCCGATTTTTGCATGGGTGATCGCCATCATCATCATGTTGGCAGGGGGGCTGGCGATCCTCAAACTGCCGGTGGCGCAATATCCTACGATTGCACCGCCGGCAGTAACGATCTCCGCTTCCTATCCTGGCGCTGATGCAAAAACGGTGCAGGACACTGTTACACAGGTTATCGAACAGAATATGAACGGTATCGATAACCTGATGTACATGTCCTCCAACAGTGACTCCACGGGTACTGTGCAGATCACCCTGACCTTTGAGTCTGGTACTGATGCGGATATTGCGCAGGTTCAGGTGCAGAACAAACTGCAACTGGCGATGCCATTACTGCCGCAGGAAGTACAGCAGCAAGGGGTGAGCGTTGAGAAATCCTCCAGTAGCTTCCTGATGGTTGTCGGCGTTATCAACACCGATGGCTCCATGACGCAGGAGGATATCTCCGACTATGTAGCGGCGAATATGAAAGATGCCATCAGCCGTACATCAGGCGTCGGTGACGTTCAGCTGTTCGGTTCACAGTATGCGATGCGTATCTGGATGAACCCGAATGAGCTGAACAAATACCAGTTAACGCCGGTTGATGTCATTACCGCTATCAAAGCACAAAACGCCCAGGTCGCGGCCGGTCAGCTCGGTGGTACGCCGCCGGTGAAAGGCCAGCAGCTTAACGCCTCTATTATTGCTCAGACGCGTCTGACCTCCACTGAAGAGTTCGGCAAAATTCTGCTGAAAGTGAATCAGGATGGTTCCCGCGTACTGCTGCGTGATGTGGCGAAAATTGAGCTGGGTGGTGAGAACTACGACATCATCGCAGAGTTTAACGGACAACCCGCTTCTGGTCTGGGTATCAAACTGGCAACCGGTGCGAACGCGCTGGATACGGCTGCGGCAATCCGTGCTGAACTGGCGAAGATGGAGCCGTTCTTCCCATCGGGTCTGAAAATCGTTTATCCATACGACACTACGCCGTTCGTGAAAATCTCCATTCACGAAGTGGTTAAAACGCTGGTTGAAGCGATCATCCTCGTGTTCCTGGTCATGTATCTGTTCTTGCAGAACTTCCGCGCGACGTTGATTCCGACCATTGCCGTACCGGTGGTATTGCTGGGAACCTTTGCGGTTCTTGCTGCCTTTGGCTTCTCGATAAACACGCTAACGATGTTCGGGATGGTGCTCGCTATCGGCCTGTTGGTGGATGACGCCATCGTTGTAGTAGAAAACGTGGAACGTGTGATGGCGGAAGAAGGTTTGCCGCCGAAAGAAGCTACACGTAAATCGATGGGGCAGATTCAGGGCGCACTGGTGGGTATCGCGATGGTGCTGTCTGCGGTATTCGTACCAATGGCCTTCTTCGGCGGTTCGACTGGTGCAATCTATCGTCAGTTCTCCATTACCATTGTTTCGGCAATGGCACTGTCGGTACTGGTGGCATTGATCCTGACTCCGGCGCTTTGTGCGACCATGCTGAAACCGATTGCCAAAGGCGATCACGGGGAAGGCAAGAAAGGCTTCTTCGGCTGGTTTAACCGCATGTTCGAGAAGAGCACGCACCACTACACCGACAGCGTAGGAGGAATTCTGCGCAGTACGGGGCGTTATCTGGTGCTGTATCTGATCATCGTGGTCGGCATGGCCTATCTGTTCGTGCGTCTGCCAAGCTCCTTCTTGCCAGATGAAGACCAGGGCGTATTTATGACCATGGTTCAGCTGCCTGCAGGTGCAACGCAGGAACGCACGCAGAAAGTGCTCAACGAAGTGACGAATTACTATCTGACCAAAGAAAAGAACAACGTTGAATCGGTGTTCGCCGTTAACGGCTTCGGTTTTGCAGGACGTGGTCAGAACACGGGTATTGCGTTCGTTTCGTTGAAGGACTGGGCTGACCGTCCGGGTGATGAGAACAAAGTTGAAGCAATTACCACGCGTGCAACGCGCGCTTTCTCGCAGATTAAAGATGCGATGGTGTTCGCCTTTAACCTGCCAGCGATTGTAGAACTGGGTACGGCAACCGGTTTTGACTTTGAGTTGATTGACCAGGCCGGCCTCGGTCACGAAAAACTGACTCAGGCACGTAACCAGTTGCTGGGCGAAGCGGCGAAGCATCCTGATATGCTGACCAGCGTGCGTCCGAACGGTCTGGAAGACACGCCGCAGTTTAAGATTGATATCGACCAGGAAAAAGCTCAGGCGCTGGGTGTTTCTATCAACGACATTAACACCACTCTGGGTGCTGCATGGGGCGGCAGCTACGTGAACGACTTTATCGACCGTGGTCGCGTGAAGAAAGTTTACGTGATGTCAGAAGCGAAATACCGCATGTTGCCGGAAGATATCGGTAACTGGTATGTCCGCGCGGCTAATGGTCAGATGGTGCCATTCTCGGCGTTCTCCTCTTCCCGTTGGGAATACGGTTCGCCGCGTCTGGAACGTTACAACGGTCTGCCATCCATGGAGATCTTAGGCCAGGCAGCACCAGGCAAGAGTACCGGTGAAGCGATGGCGTTGATGGAGCAACTGGCGAGCAAACTGCCTACGGGGGTTGGCTACGACTGGACGGGGATGTCCTATCAGGAACGTCTCTCCGGCAACCAGGCGCCTTCGCTGTACGCAATTTCGTTGATTGTGGTGTTCCTGTGTCTGGCGGCGCTGTATGAGAGCTGGTCGATTCCGTTCTCCGTTATGCTGGTTGTTCCGCTAGGGGTTATCGGTGCGTTGCTGGCAGCCACCTTCCGTGGCTTAACCAATGACGTATACTTCCAGGTGGGCCTGCTTACAACCATTGGGTTGTCGGCGAAGAACGCGATACTTATCGTCGAATTCGCCAAAGACTTGATGGATAAAGAAGGTAAAGGTCTGATTGAAGCAACTCTGGACGCGGTGCGTATGCGTTTACGCCCAATCCTGATGACCTCACTGGCGTTTATCCTCGGTGTTATGCCGTTGGTTATCAGCACTGGTGCTGGCTCTGGCGCACAAAATGCGGTAGGTACTGGCGTAATGGGTGGGATGGTGACGGCAACAGTACTGGCAATCTTCTTCGTTCCGGTGTTCTTTGTGGTGGTTCGCCGCCGCTTTAGTCGCAAGAATGAAGATATCGAACATAACCATACTGTCGATCATCATTGATAGATCTCGTAATCACTAAGGCCGCGCAAGCGGCCTTTTTAATACGTATAATCTTAAAATAACAATGTTTACAGCTAAGCTCGCAAACGGAAGTTAGTTTTAACGCTACATAAAATTCATAAAAAATGCTTATTGTTAGTTAATTTATATTAAGTGGTAGTAATAGGTATAATAACCCATAGACATCTAGAGGCTATTCTTAATTATTTGCGGCAATCCTTTATTTATTCATATCAATTACATCATAATCAGAGTAATCCTGGGTATTAGTGTGACAAATTCCCGTCTCATTTTATCACCCCCGACGCAAGGATCCTGATTACGTTATGAATAGCATCAAACAAACTGCTTTAGCCTTTACGTGGTTGATGCAGGGTGAAAAAGTAAGCCTTTTCCCTCTCCTCCCACTAATTGTAATTTTTCGTAATAATGCGATGAAAACCTTCATAGAGTGGATTATAGTTAATCTAACAACTGTGAGGGCAAGTCCAGGTCAGTAAGTTTTCCCACCCCGAAAGGTGTCCGTTAGTTCAACCACTAAGAAGGGGACGCGTTATGGATGAATACTCACCAAAAAGACATGATATTGCACAGCTTAAATTTCTCTGCGAAACCCTGTATCATGACTGTCTTGCAAACCTTGAAGAAAGTAACCATGGTTGGGTTAACGACCCTACCTCGGCTATCAATCTGCAGCTTAATGAACTCATTGAGCATATTGCGACCTTCGCACTTAATTACAAAATTAAGTATAATGAAGACAATAAGCTCATTGAGCAGATAGATGAATATCTGGACGACACCTTTATGTTGTTCAGTAGTTATGGTATTAATATGCAGGATCTCCAGAAATGGCGGAAGTCAGGTAACCGACTGTTCCGTTGTTTTGTGAACGCCACTAAAGAGAATCCTGCGAGTTTATCTTGTTCTAATTATTACAACCATGGGTAGAAGTATGTCCGATAAGCCTTTAACGAAAACCGATTATTTGATGCGTTTGCGTCGTTGTCAGACAATTGACACGCTGGAACGTGTTATCGAGAAAAATAAATACGAATTATCAGATAATGAACTGGCGGTATTTTACTCAGCCGCAGATCACCGTCTTGCAGAATTGACCATGAATAAGCTTTACGACAAGATCCCTTCCTCGGTGTGGAAATTTATTCGATAATTAAACAGTATAAGCACTGGACTATAACCATCTGTTTATTAGATATATTTTATTTTTACTATGACGACATGCCGCGTGTGACTTCTGTCACACAGAGGTGACGGGAACGTTCTCATCACTGACATTTCGTATTACTGTGTTGCCCCATTTCCAGCAACCGGGTCGTCAGTAATGAGCACAGAAAAAGAAAAGATGATTGCTGGTGAGTTGTATCGATCGGCAGATGAGACTTTATCTCGCGATCGCCTGCGCGCTCGTCAGCTTATTCACCAATACAATCATTCCTCGCCGGAAGATCAATCCTTACGCCAAAAAATCCTCGCCGATTTACTCGGTCAGGTTGCGGATGCGTATATTGAGCCCTCCTTTCGCTGCGACTATGGCTATAACATTTTTCTCGGTAAAGGGTTTTACGCGAACTTCGATTGCGTGATGCTTGATGTCTGCCCTATTCATATCGGCGATAATTGTATGCTGGCGCCTGGTGTCCATATCTACACGGCAACACATCCCATCGACCCTGTAGCACGTAATAGCGGTGTTGAACTGGGGAAACCGGTGACTATCGGTAACAACGTCTGGATTGGTGGTCGTGCCATCATTAACCCGGGCGTTACCATTGGCGATAACGTCGTAGTGGCATCAGGTGCCGTCGTCACCAAAGATGTCCCTGATAATGTTGTCGTAGGCGGTAACCCAGCCAGAGCCATTAAAAAACTGTAACTACAATTTGCAACTGTTATGCAAAATTGTAGTTAATCTGTTACTTTTCTCATGTCATTCCCACGTTAAAATAGGGTGTTCCCTGGAGAGTTGCAGATACCACGAAGGCAAAAGATGACCGAAATACAACGCCTGCTGACCGAAACAATTGAATCTCTGAATACGCGCGAAAAACGCGACAACAAGCCCCGCTTTAGTATCAGTTTTATCCGCAAACATCCGGGGCTGTTTGTTGGCATGTATGTTGCCTTTTTTGCTACGCTGGCAGTGATGTTGCAGTCCGAAACGCTATCAGGTTCAGTCTGGCTCCTTGTCGTGCTATTCATCCTGCTCAACGGTTTCTTCTTTTTCGATGTCTACCCACGCTACCGCTACGAAGACATCGACGTGCTGGATTTTCGAGTTTGCTATAACGGCGAATGGTATAACACGCGCTTTGTCCCTGCCGCGCTGGTTGAAACCATACTGAACTCGCCGCGTGTCGCAGATGTTCATAAAGAACAACTGCAAAAAATGATCGCCCGTAAAGGCGAGCTGTCTTTTTACGATATTTTCACTCTCGCTCGCGCCGAATCAACAACTTAAGTCAGACTTTCACACCAGGCGTAAGCTCTGCGCCTGGTCAATTGACAATGATCGTTGCCACCCATCATTTCATGAAATACTGACCTTACCCACTTATCTCCTGCCAGCCTTTTTCCACAATCAGATATACTTTCCCTACATTGTGTTGATAAGGACATGTTGGTGAGAACACGACATTTGGTCGGCCTGATTTCGGGAGTGCTTATACTTTCAGTACTACTGCCTGTCGGCTTAAGCATCTGGCTGGCTCATCAGCAGGTAGAAGCGTCGTTTGTTGAAGAGCTGAATACCTATTCCTCCCGCGTCGCTATTCGAGCCAATAAAGTGGCGACGCAAGGGAAAGATGCACTACAAGAGCTGGAAAGATGGCAAGGCGGAGCCTGTAGTGAAGAGCATCTCATGGAAATGCGGCGGGTTTCATACAGCTATCGCTATATTCAGGAAGTGGTTTATATCGATAACAACGTTCCCCAATGCTCTTCTCTGGAACACGAAAGCCCACCGGATACCTTTCCGGAGCCGGGGAAGATTTCAAAAGATGGTTATCGGGTCTGGTTAACCTCACACAATGACTTAGGTATTACCCGTTACATGGTTGCTATGGGAACCGCACATTACGTAGTGATGATCGACCCCGCCTCCTTTATCGACGTGATTCCTTATAGCTCATGGCAAATTGATGCCGCTATTATTGGCAATGCCCGTAATATAGTCATAACCAGCAGCGACGAAATTGCCCGGGGTATTATTACCCAATTGCAAAAAACACCCGGTGAGCACATCGAAAATAATGGGATCATTTACGACATTCTGCCCTTACCAGAGATGAATATTTCCATCATCACCTGGGCTTCAACGAAAACGTTGCAAAAAGGCTGGCATCGGCAGGTCTTTATCTGGTTACCTGTAGGGTTGTTAATTGGCCTGCTGGCAGCCATGTTTGTGCTGCGTATTTTGCGTCGTATCCAGTCTCCGCATCATCGCTTGCAGGATGCCATCGAAAATCGTGATATTTGTGTGCACTATCAGCCGATTGTCTCCTTAGCCAATGGCAAAATTGTCGGTGCCGAAGCACTGGCGCGCTGGCCGCAGACAGACGGTAGTTGGTTGTCGCCAGATAGTTTTATTCCGCTGGCACAGCAAACGGGTCTTTCTGAGCCACTGACGCTGTTGATTATAAGAAACGTGTTTGAAGATATGGGCGACTGGCTGCGACAACACCCGGAACAACATATTTCCATCAATCTTGAATCCACCGTGCTCGCCTCGGAAAAAATTCCGCAACTGCTGCGAGACATGATCAATCACTACCAGGTTAACCCCAAACAGATCGCTCTTGAACTCACAGAGCGCGAATTTGCCGATCCGAAAACCAGCGCCCCGATAATTTCGCGCTACCGGGAAGCGGGTCATGATATTTACCTGGATGATTTTGGTACGGGGTATTCAAGTTTAAGTTATTTACAGGATCTGGATGTCGACATTCTGAAGATCGATAAATCCTTCGTTGATGCGTTGGAATATAAAAATGTCACACCGCATATCATCGAAATGGCAAAAACGTTGAAACTGAAAATGGTGGCGGAAGGGATCGAAACGGGTAAACAGGAAGAGTGGCTACGTCAGCATGGCGTGCATTACGGTCAGGGCTGGCTGTACAGCAAAGCGTTGCCAAAAGAAGATTTCATACGCTGGGCAGAATACCATCTGTAAATTTTGGGGGCTGGCGGCACGCCGCACAGCCCGTCACGCTACTCGTCGATGATTGACTCAAACCCGCCGTAAATCATCCGTTTGCCATCAAACGGCATTGATTCGCCGAACTCTTTCATTCGTGGGTCAGACATCATTTTTTGATTGGCAGCGTCGCGGACCTCTTTTGAAGGGTATTCAATCCAGCTAAACACCACTTCCTCATTCTCTTCCGCTTTCACTGCCATGCGAAAATCGGTCACTTTGCCGTTTGGCACATCGCTGGCCCAACATTCAACAATACGAAGCGCGCCGAACTCTTTAAACAATGGCGCGGCCTTTGCGGCCATTTCTCGATAGGCATCTTTATTTTCGGCAGGAACAGCAACCACAAAACCATCAACATACTTCATCAGAAATACCTCCGAAGCGTACTGCGCAGCCAGACAATTCTTGCGGCGTCAGTCGTGGTTAAAGTTTAGCCACATTGGGATTTTTTGACGAAACGGCAGGAGCAGAAATGGGTGGGGGCCCTGCCAGCTACATCCCGGCACACGCGTCATCTGCCTTGGCTGCTTCCTTCCGGACCTGACCTGGTAAACAGAGTAGCGTTGCGGGAGAACCAACAGAGCCCCCATTGAGAGCGTTGAGAACCAACGCGCAGGCGCATTATCACTGCTGCCCCGGCTAATTGCAACCCATTGCGTGCCGGATGCTGGTTTCTTGCGCAATGCGGCTTCACTCAGACGTTTTTCCAGATTATGCTGAAAAATTACCTCAGGAAGAAAAGATGGAAAAAGAAGATTCATTTCCCCAACGCGTCTGGCAAATCGTAGCCGCTATTCCCGAAGGCTATGTCACCACTTACGGCGACGTCGCAAAACTGGCAGGATCACCCCGTGCTGCGCGCCAGGTGGGCGGTGTGTTAAAGCGTCTACCCGAAGGCAGCACCCTCCCCTGGCATCGGGTGGTTAATCGCCACGGCACAATCTCGTTAACCGGCCCGGATTTGCAGCGTCAACGGCAGGCATTACTGGCAGAAGGAGTGATGGTGTCGGGAAGCGGGCAAATCGACTTACAGCGTTATCGCTGGATTTACTAACCCTCTCCAGCGGAGAGGGTTAGTGGCGCTTAGTATTGCGTAGAGGCTGGAACTGCCGAAGACGGATTCACCTGGGTTGGTGAAGTCGAAGGTACGGTGGTCGTTGCGCCACCGCTGGCCTGAACCGGTACAGCGGTTTGCTGAACCGGCACTAATGTCAGGTCAGCTTTGGTTCCGCCCTGATTGATCACCGGTTGAACGGTATCGGTGATAAACACCAATTTGTCGTTCACGGTAACCGCCGCACTCAACAGGATACGTGCGTTCGGCTGAACGTCTGCCGGGTTAAATGGCAGAACAAAACTGAACGGTGACTGTTTACCTTCGGTACGTACTGCTTTCTGCGCCAGAACTTTAGAAGGCGCATCGGCTAACGACGCGTCAGAAAGTGTCACGGTCAGCACAGCATCAGGCGGCAGTGCGACTTTCTGACGGATCCAGACCGTACC
Source organism: Escherichia sp. TW14182 (assembly GCF_000208525.1). Taxonomy (NCBI): domain Bacteria; kingdom Pseudomonadati; phylum Pseudomonadota; class Gammaproteobacteria; order Enterobacterales; family Enterobacteriaceae; genus Escherichia; species Escherichia sp. TW14182. The sequence continues at coordinate 3,925 of NZ_AEJZ01000400.1, read as the reverse complement.
GGAAACATTCGGTTGTTGTATAGCAGGTTGCTGTGTCGCTGCAATAGACGTATTTGCAGCCGGTGCTGGCGTCTGGATATCCGCGCTTTTATCCGCGCAAGCTGCCAACGCAATTGCAACCGCTAAACCACTGGCCATGTGCACGAGTTTCATTCACTTCTCCTTATTATCAATGCACCAGCGGGCTAACTTTCCTCGCCGGAAGAGTGGTTAACAAAATAGTAACGTCAATAAGTGTGGCACATGTCACGTATTAACGCCTGCATTTAGCCCGTAATTCAGACCATTGCACCCATCGGACCAGTACCAAAATTGCGTTATACTCAACTCACTTTGGCTTGCTGCGGCAGCTTTGTTACTGGAGAGTTATATGAGTCAGGCGCTAAAAAATTTACTGACATTGTTAAATCTGGAAAAAATTGAGGAAGGACTCTTTCGCGGCCAGAGTGAGGATTTAGGTTTACGCCAGGTCTTTGGCGGCCAGGTTGTTGGTCAGGCGCTATATGCAGCAAAAGAGACGGTCCCGGAAGAGCGTCTGGTGCATTCGTTTCATAGCTACTTTCTTCGCCCTGGCGATAGCAAAAAACCCATTATTTATGATGTAGAAACGCTACGCGACGGCAACAGCTTCAGCGCCCGCCGGGTTGCTGCTATTCAAAACGGTAAACCGATTTTCTATATGACGGCCTCTTTCCAGGCGCCAGAGGCTGGATTCGAGCACCAAAAAGAGATGCCGCCCGCGCCAGCGCCTGATGGCCTGCCTTCGGAAACGCAAATCGCCCAATCGCTGGCGCACCTGCTGCCGCCGGTGCTAAAAGATAAATTCATCTGCGATCGTCCACTGGAGGTTCGTCCGGTAGAGTTTCATAACCCGCTGAAAGGGCACGTTGCAGAACCGCATCGTCAGGTATGGATCCGCGCAAATGGTAGCGTGCCAGATGATCTGCGCGTTCATCAGTATCTGCTCGGTTACGCTTCTGACCTTAACTTCCTGCCGGTTGCTTTACAGCCGCACGGCATCGGTTTTCTTGAACCGGGGATTCAGATTGCCACCATTGACCATTCCATGTGGTTCCATCGCCCGTTTAATTTGAACGAATGGCTGTTGTATAGCGTGGAGAGCACCTCGGCGTCCAGCGCACGCGGCTTTGTGCGCGGGGAGTTTTATACCCAGGACGGCGTGCTGGTTGCCTCGACCGTTCAGGAAGGGGTAATGCGTAATCACAATTAAAAAAAACAGCCGGAGGTGAAAACCGTCCGGCTATTTTTTTGCAGTGCTTGTTACGCGTTATAGGCATTTTCACCGTGGCTGTTGACGTCCAGTCCTTCGCGCTCCTGCTCTTCCGGCACGCGCAGGCCAACTGTCAAATCCGCCAGTTTGTAGCCAATAAATGCCACCACACCAGACCAGACAATCGTAATGGCGATGCTTTCCAGCTGTACCAACAGCTGATGTCCCATCGTCACACCTTCGGCGAAGCCCACACCACCCAGCGAACTGGCGGCAAAAATCCCGGTCATGATACAGCCGACAATGCCACAAACACCGTGTACCCCGAAGACATCGCAGGGATCATCCACCCGCAGCAGGCGTTTCAACATGGTAACGCCCCACAAGCCCGCCAGACCAGCTACCACGCCGATAATCAACGCACCGCCAACCCCAATATAGCCACAGGCTGGCGTCACGCCGACCAGACCGGCAATCGCGCCAGAACACGCTCCCAGCAGTGAAGGCTTACCACGCAGCGCCCATTCACCGAAGATCCAGCCAAGAATTGCCGCTGCCGTTGCGACCACAGTATTCACAAATGCCAGTGCCGCGATTTCATTCGCCGTGCCCGCTGACCCGGCGTTAAAGCCAAACCAACCGATATAGAGAATGGCAGTCCCGGTAAAGACCATCGGCAGGTTGTGCGGTTTAAACGCCTCTTTGCCGAAGCCCACGCGTTTGCCTATCAGATAAGCGCCCACCAGACCGGCAATTGCGGCGTTAATGTGCACCACCGTGCCGCCCGCGAAATCCAGCGCACCGTGAGAAGCCAGCAAACCGCCGCCCCAGACCATATGCGCAATCGGAATGTAAGAGAGCGTCAGCCATACCACCACGAAAATCAACACAGCTGAGAAGCGGATTCGTTCCGCCAGCGCCCCAACGATCAAGCCTACGGTAATGCAGGCAAACGATCCCTGAAACGCCACGTGGATATACTGATAAATGCTTCCCATCACCGCCGTCAGTTCGATGTTTTTCAGCATTAACCAGTTAATGTTGCCAAAGAAATTGTTGCCTTCACCAAACGCCAGCGAGTAGCCGTAAACCACCCAGAGAATACAGACCAGTGCAAACGTCACGGTCACCTGCGTCAGCATCGACAGCACGTTTTTGCCGCGAATCAACCCACCGTAAAACAGGGCAATTCCCGGAATAGTCATAAACAGCACCAGCGCAGTACAAATCATCATAAACGCATTGTCGGCTTTATCGGCCACCGCAGGTGCAGCCGTTACCAGTCCCGGCAGCATCGCCAGTGAAGCAAGCCCAGTTTTTATCGTCGCTATCTTCATTTTTCGTTCCTGTTGCTGTGTGCCAGAGATTACAGCGCCGCTTCGTCGGCTTCGCCGGTACGAATTCGAATGACACGTTGCAATTCAGCGACGAAGATTTTGCCGTCGCCAATTTTTCCGGTGTAAGCCGCCTTGCTGACGATATCGATCACTTCATCGAGTTGGTCATCAGCAATCGCCACATCAATTTTTACTTTTGGCAGGAAGTTGACGCTGTATTCCGCCCCCCGGTACAGCTCAGCATGTCCTTTCTGACGCCCGAAACCTTTCACTTCGGTGACGGTCAGCCCCTGAATACCAATGGAAGATAACGCTTCACGAACGTCTTCCAGCTTGAATGGTTTGATTATCACGGTCACCAGCTTCATAGATCCCCTCCGGTCAGAATTCGGTAATGGTTCTGCTACACGAAGAAGGTATTGCAAGCGGTGTGCCAGAAATGAAAAACGAGAAAGAGAGCAGGAAGTTAAGAAGATTGAAAATGAAAACGCACTATGACAGTGCACAGTGCGTTACATTTTTGCACCAACGATGAAATTTTGCGCTATTCAGGCGCTCAATGATTCCTCTTCACGCACGCTGGCTGCCAGCTCTTCGCCCGCAAGTTGCAGTTGATACATCTGCCAGTAACGCCCCTGGGCCGCAAGCAGTTGCTGGTGCGTGCCCTGCTCCACGGCTTGCCCACGATGAAGCACCAGAATAGTGTCGGCATCAACAATAGTTGATAAGCGGTGAGCAATCACCACCAGCGTGGTATGCTCACGCACCGCCGCCAGAGCATGTTGAATCGCCTGTTCAGTACCGGAGTCAATGCTGGCGGTTGCCTCATCAAGAATCAGGATTTGCGGCGTCTCCACCAACACGCGTGCCAGTGCCAGCAGTTGCTTTTGCCCGACTGAGAGATTATTCCCCTGCTCGCCAAGCGGCGTGTAAATACCGTCGCTCATGCTACGCGCCAGCTCCGCCAGTTGCACGGTTTCCAGCGCCTGCCAGACGCGTTCTTCGGAGATATCACGCCCCAGCGTCACGTTGGCGAGGAAGGTATCCGCCAGCACCACCGGATCTTGCTGCACCATCGCCACGCCCTGACGTAATGCGCTGTGACTTAGCGAATTTAATGGACGACCGTCGAGATGAATCTCACCTTCCGTTAGCGGGTAATAGCCCATCAATAAACTTGCAAGGGTGCTTTTGCCACTGCCGGTATGCCCGACCAGCGCCACAAAGTTACGCGAAGGCACAGAGAGATTAATGTTCTTCAGTACCAGATTGTTGTCGCGATAAGCAAACGACACATTATCGACTTCGATGGTGCCGCTCTGTAACGGGCGATCATCATTGCCATATTGCTGGCGCG
>NZ_AEJZ01000401.1:0-1885 GCF_000208525.1 Escherichia sp. TW14182 | reverse complement strand
AAAATTTCTGTGAAGATGAGGTCACCGGAACATTACGAAGCTTTTCCACAGCGGCATTGCTGTAACAGGGTTCTTTTACTGCAAAGGGTGATGTCCGTACAAATGTCGTCACCTGCCGGCAATACTGACGCTCCCCACGTAGTTTCTCTGCGGCCCGCTCTGCATACTGAACAACAGCCTGGTGCATGGCATCTTTGTCTGTGATTCGTTCACCAAAACTGCGACTACAGACAATCTGCTGTTTTGCCGGTGGTGCTTCTTCCAGGGATATGCAGGACTCGCCGTTGAGTTCGCGTACCGTACGCTCAAGAATGACGCTGAAGTTTTTCCGGATGAATGCCGTGTTAGCCTGCGCCAGCTGCAGTGCTGTGTTAATACCCAGTGCATTCAGCTTTTCCGTCAGTCTGCGTCCTACTCCCCAGACCTCACCAACTGGCTGCAGCCCCAGTAGCTTCAAGATCCGATTACGGTTTTCTGCCGTCAGCGCGACCACACCGGAAAACTGTGGCCATTGCTTTGTTGCCCACTGTGCACTTTTTGCCAGCGTTTTTGTAGGCGCAATGCCCACCCCCATGGTGAGTCCTGTCCAGCTCTTTACCTGTTCCCTGAGCTGATGACCAAAAAACTCCGGAGAGATGCAATGATTTATCCCCCGCAAATCAATGAACATTTCATCAATTGAGTAGGGCTCAACTGCGGGAGAAAGCGACTCCAGAACAGCCATAACCCGTTGGCTCATGCTGTGGTACAGCGCATAATTGCTGGAAAATACATGTATTTTCTTCTCCAGGCGCATTTGTCTCACCTGAAACCAGGGCTGCCCCATTCTGATGCCAAGGGCTTTTGCCTCCGGGCTGCGCGCGATCACACAGCCATCGTTATTGCTGAGTACGATGACCGGTTCGTTGCGAAGGTCCGGGCGGAAAACTTTTTCACATGAGGCGTAGAAACTGTTGATATCAGCCAGTGCAAACATCAGCGTAACTCCCGCGTCCTGTGTATCACGTGAGTGACAACACCAAAAATACAGATGTTTTCCGGATACAGTGTGCGGAACTCCGGGCTGTCTGAAACCGGCTCCAGTGCCGGGCGTGGGCGCAACAGCAGTCGTTTGACGGTGAACTCACCGTCGATCTCAGCGATAACGATGTCCCCGTGTTGTGGTTTTTCGGCCCTGTCCACTACCAGCAGATCACCATTCTGCACGCCAGCCTGGTTCATCGATTCACCGCTGGCGCGCAGAAAGAAGGTGGCTGCAGGTCTGCTGATGCAATAGCTGTTCAGATCCAGTTCCTGCTCAGCATAATCAGTGGCAGGCGAAGGAAAACCGGCCTGGCAACGATCGGCAAACAACGGTCGCACGTAACTGTCATCGCCTGAAGGGTCAGCCGGACGGTGATAAACGGTACTCATGCTGCAGGCAGCCAGCTGTCGTCCTGCCAGATTTCTTCCAGCAGAGACAGGATACGTTCTTTATCCTTGTCGTTGCGGGCTCCTGTGACAGATACAGACGGGGCGCTGCCCTGGTCTATACGCAGCCAGATTTCCGGGTAGTGTGGTTTCAGACGTTGTTCGATTTCATTCTGTAGCGCCTGAAGTGTGCCTGATTTGAGGTTTTTTGTGCTCTGGCGGTCGAAAAGAATTTCAATGCGGATCATGTTCTCATCTCCCTTTTCTTTTACTGTATGCATATACAGCATTCTAATAACTGAATCCGCACACAGTCAAATGTCATTGCTCTGACTAAAAAATGCTCAATTCTCTGAGGGTGTGGCTGTATGCCTGCTGTGGAGTGCTGTGTCCAGCTTATCCACAGCATTTTGTGCACGGTTCTGTGGACAAAATACCTGGTTACCCAGGCCGTGCCGGCACGTTAACCGGGCTG
>NZ_AEJZ01000402.1:0-2314 GCF_000208525.1 Escherichia sp. TW14182 | reverse complement strand
GTGTGGGCTAGCGTGAATGGCGAAGGTCAGCGCGTTCCTGGATTCCGGGTTCAGGCTGTCGATACCATTGCTGCCGGAGATACTTTTAACGGCGCGTTAATCACGGCGTTGCTGGAAGAAAAACCATTGCCTGAGGCGATTCGTTTTGCTCATGCTGCCGCTGCGATTGCCGTAACGCGCAAAGGCGCACAACCGTCAGTACCGTGGCGTGAAGAGATCGAAACATTTTTAGACAGGCAGAGGTGACGCTTGGCCACAATGAAAGATGTTGCCCGCCTGGCGGGCGTTTCTACCTCAACCGTTTCTCACGTCATCAATAAAGATCGCTTCGTCAGCGAAGCGATTACCGCCAAAGTTGAAGCGGCGATTAAGGAACTCAATTACGCGCCATCAGCTCTGGCGCGTAGCCTCAAGCTCAATCAGACTCGAACCATTGGCATGTTGATTACTGCCAGTACCAATCCTTTCTATTCCGAACTGGTGCGTGGCGTTGAACGCAGTTGCTTCGAACGCGGTTATAGCCTTGTTCTTTGTAATACCGAAGGCGATGAGCAGCGAATGAATCGCAATCTGGAAACGCTGATGCAAAAGCGCGTTGATGGCTTGCTGTTACTGTGCACCGAAACACACCAGCCTTCGCGTGAAATAATGCAACGTTATCCAACAATCCCTACTGTGATGATGGACTGGGCGCCGTTCGATGGCGACAGTGATCTTATTCAGGATAACTCGTTGCTGGGCGGAGATTTAGCGACGCAATATCTGATCGACAAAGGTTATACCCGAATTGCCTGTATTACCGGTCCGTTGGATAAAACGCCTGCGCGCTTGCGGCTGGAAGGTTATCGGGCGGCAATGAAGCGTGCTGGCCTTGACGTTCCTGATGGTTATGAAGTCACTGGCGATTTTGAATTTAACGGCGGGTTTGACGCGATGCAGCAATTGTTATCGCATCCGCTGCGCCCCCAGGCAGTCTTTACTGGAAATGACGCTATGGCAGTTGGCGTATACCAGGCTCTATATCAGGCTGGGTTATATGTCCCGCAGGATATCGCGGTGATTGGCTATGACGATATCGAACTGGCAAGCTTTATGACGCCACCGCTCACTACAATTCATCAACCAAAAGATGAACTGGGAGAGCTGGCGATTGATGTACTCATCCACCGGATAGCACAGCCAAATCTACAGCAACAACGACTACAACTTACGCCGATACTGATGGAGCGCGGCTCGGCTTAGATTTACGCTTTTTTTAATCAAATTATTACTATCAGTTGCTTTCAGAAGCATGAATATTGCTACTGAAGCAACAGTAATAATTCTCCGGAATAAGCATTGCCACCGTCAGCGTATAACTGATGATGGCAGCAATTGCGGATAAGGTGGTATTCAGGATGGTGAGATTTAGTGTCCGTATAAAGATGACTATTGCCGCAATGCACGGCAAACCCGCCATACTGTATCCGTTTGTTATATTACTTATCCGGGGGAGCGTAGCAGCGCCTGACAAGCTTTAAATGCAGCGTCGCCATCACTTTGGATTATTGCATCGACAATCGCCTGGTGTAGATCCAGTTTTATCACTGTATCGCTGGTTATTGACGTAAAGTAAGTGTGATAAACCGAATGAAATAGTGAAGCGAAAGATGTCAAAAACGGATTGGCGCTCATTTCATAAATATGTTCATGCCAGGCCATATCGACCTCAATCCAACGCTCCCGGCGGAAATGCTCTTTTAACGATACCATTTCGGCCATCAGTGTATTGAGATGCGCCTTCTGTTCTGCGGTGCCCACCGTTGCTGCCAATAAGCAGGCTTGCGGCTCCAGACAGATACGCATAACCAGAAAATGATCAATAACTTGATGAAAGTTCTCTTCTGTCATCCACCAGGAGAGCAACTCTTGATCAAGAAAATTCCAGTTGGATTGCGGCATGACACGCGTACCAATTCGTGGTCGTGGCAAAACCATTCCTTTTGCCGTTAACGTCTTGACCGCTTCGCGTACCGCAGTACGGCTCACTCCAAATTGCTCACCCAGCTCAATTTCACCAGGCAGAATGGTGCCGGGTGCGTATTCACCTTTTAAGATCCGTTGCGCCAGCTTCTCGGCCAGAACATACGAAAGGTTTTTCTGTGCAGCTAACTGTTGTGCGCTTAATGGCATACTCATCTTCCTTATTCTTTTTTTCCTCCTTAGTATGCCACCAGGAAGTGTGATTGCGGTTGCAAAAACGGCAAATTGATTGTTTTATGGCACACCAGCAAGTGTTTTGATGAAAAAACGCGCATTCGGAAAATTATTTTAA
>NZ_AEJZ01000403.1:0-1588 GCF_000208525.1 Escherichia sp. TW14182 | reverse complement strand
TCCGAGGTTCGAATCCTCGTACCCCAGCCACATTAAAAAAGCTCGCTTCGGCGAGCTTTTTGCTTTTCTGCGTATATTCAATGTCGAATGCGATGTTGACACGTCTTATCCTTCAATGTCGGATGCGACGCTGCCGCGTCTTATCCGACCTACGGTTGGCATGCATCCGGCAATGTTGTAAGGCTATAATCCTAACGCATATTTCAGCGCCTGACGTTTCAACACGCCAGCACGCTCTGCCGCCATTAACCCGAGATTACGCACAAAACGCAGCGGCGGCAGATTATTGCTGAATCCGGCATAAAACAGATCCATACCGCTTTGCATAATGAAGTTATCCGCTATGCGCCGCATCTGGTAACGTTTGAGGATCGGATAACTGGCCCACGCTTCGCCGTAGCTGCGGGCGTTCACCAGAACGTCAATCAGGGCATCGACATCACGATAACCAAGATTCACCCCCTGCCCCGCCAGCGGATGGATGGTATGCGCGGCATCGCCCACCAGCGCAAGCCCTGGCTGCACATACTGCAACGCATGGCGACGCGTCAGCGGAAACGCACCAGCGGCAAGCGGTGTCACATAACCCAGACGCGACGGGAAATGCTTCGCGATTTCCGTCTGGAGCTGCGCCATATTCATATTCTGCAACTGGCGAATACGCGCCGGAGAGTCATACCACACCAGCGATGCCCAGTTATCAAACAACGGCAGAAACGCACGCGGTCCGTCCGGGGTAAATTGCTGCCAGGTGCTGTCGCCGGGATCGTTCTCACACTGTACGCTAATCAACATACACGACTGCGCATACTGCCAGGCATGAACGCCAATTCCCGCCATCTGCCGCACCTGCGAATTTGCGCCGTCGGCACCAATCACCAGTTTCGCGCGGATCGTTTCACCGCCCTTCAGTTCCAGCTCCTGAAGATCATTATGGCGATGCAGCGCAATCAGCGAGGTTGGCACACGTAACGTTACTTTCGGATGCGCTTCCAGCGCCTGCCACAGCGCCTGTTGCAGGACGGTGTTTTCCACCATATAGCCAAGCAACGGCAGCTTTAATTCAGCTGCGTCAAACACCACATGCGCGGTTTCCCACTCCCAGGTTTCCAGTCTGCGATAAGGATGGCAACGCATGGCCTGTACCGCATCCCAGACGCCTAAACCTTTAAGCAATGATACCGAAGCCGCGCTGATCGCCGAGATCCGCACGTCCGGCTGACTGCCTGCGACAAACGGCGCGGGCTCTGCATGTTCGATAACCGTTACCGCAAATCCGTGCTGTGCCAGTCCCAGCGCCAGTGCGCCACCGACCATTCCTCCGCCGACAATGGCAATTTCCGTTGGTTGATTTGTCATGGTCAATCATCCTGTTAGCAATATGCTTTAAGTTTACAGGATTTTTACCCCCAAGGGCTGATAACGCTCATACTGGTCACAACGGCAGCAAAGCATTACACTATGCGCCCTGCATTCCTGGCTACTATTTCGCAAGAGCAAGTCGATGACCAAAAAACTCCATATTAAAACCTGGGGCTGTCAGATGAACGAGTACGATTCATCGAAGATGGCCGATCTGCTGGATGCC
>NZ_AEJZ01000404.1:0-872 GCF_000208525.1 Escherichia sp. TW14182 | reverse complement strand
CGGATAAGGCGTTCACGCCGCATCCGGCGGTTGGTACACAATGCCTGATGCGATGCTGACGCATCTTATCAGTCCTGTGGACGGGTGTAGGCGGATAAGGTGTTTACGCCGCATCCGGCAATCGGTGATTAATCCAGTTGCGTAATATCAAAAGCGGCGCGGTCGATCACCGCAATGATCTTTTTTATCTGCGCGTCGGTGATATCGCTCTGGTTGACACGTAGGTTCAGCACCGCTTTAAAATTATCCAGCGCCCGCTTCATTTGCGGGTTCTGGCGCAGCGCCGCACCAACGCAACGCGCTTTGATGCGTTCCTCAATCATCTCCACTTGTTCGCGGTTTTCTTCCAGCCACTGCGCGCCCTGTTCGGTCAGCGCAATCTGTTTTTTGCCGCCTTCCTCTTCGCGGATGGTAATTAGCGACTGCTCCTGGAGAAAATCCAGCGTCGGGTAGATGACGCCCGGGCTTGGGGTGTAATTCCCCTGGGTCAGATTCTCAATCGCTTTAATCAACTCATAACCGTGGCTGTCATCGCGCGAGAGAATATCCAGAATCACCAGGCGCAATTCACCGTGACCAAAGAAACGCTGCCGACGACCGCCACCGCGACCGTGGCGACCACCGCAGCATTGACCGTGTTCATGCTGGTGACCGTGCCCGCAGTGCTCGTGTTCTGACTTCTCACCTTTGCAGCAGCCTTCATGGCGTGGCTGGCCTTCATGTTTACAACACCCTTCGTGATGATGGCTCATATCAGCCTCCTTTTGCTTAATTAGATATATCTAATTTATATCTGATATGAGCATTACTGCAAGTACAAAAATGATTTTTAAACTCAGATGTACTCAACATGTAGGCCGGATAAGGCGTTC
>NZ_AEJZ01000405.1:0-1099 GCF_000208525.1 Escherichia sp. TW14182 | reverse complement strand
CAGCAATTACACAGAATTATTTACAGGGTCGGTGTTGAATGATTTCCAGCTGCTACCGATTTTACATATTTTTTGCATGAGAGGATTTGCACCTCCTCCCACCGATCCTCCATAACTTTACGCCACTGTCTTTAGGACGGCTATGTGCCAGAGGCGGACATTAATACAAATTGCATGTGAGAAAACGGTACTCAGTTATTCTAATCTGACATGCATAAACATTGTCGGATTACAAAACCTCAACAACTTCAAACTCTTCCATAATCAGCTCCATATCATCAGAAAAATGACCTTCTTGGGTGAAAAATCGTTGATGCTCTCTCTGCCAATATTCAAGGCTCAAATCACCTTCACCTTCCTTGTGAGCGAACTCGGCAGTAACATCACAAAAACGCACCAGTCGCATCGACACCAGCCTGGTTACGCATACTGGTACATCCTGGCCGTCAAGGATGATGTTATAGCTCCCAATCCTTGGGGCAAATTCTTCCTTCTGATAAGAGGCATAAGAGCCACAGGAGGCCGTTTTAATCCCTTTTTTGATAAGCGATGCAAGCTCATTAGCCAGTTCAGGGCTGTCGCCCATTTGCCAGGCATTCGCGTCTGGATATTTCATCTTTAGTTCATCAACCTTACCCATTACAAGTCCTTTCTGATTGTAAATAATAGAGATATAGCTGAGCATTAATTGTTCGAATATTAACAGTGATGCTTTCTTGTTAGTATCATAGTCCGTTTTTCGCTCATAACAGACATTCACTTCATTGATCTATTCGTCATAAGAATATACTGTATATAAAAACAGTATATCTGGGCGGATTATCATGTTGTTTATCAAGCCTGCGGAACTGCGTGAAATCATTACACTTCCTTTATTTAGTGACTTTGTGCCGTGTGGCTTTCCGTCACCGGCAGCTGACTACGTTGAGCAGCGAATCGATCTTAATCAGCTAGTGATTCAACATCCCAGCGCGACCTATTTTGTTAAAGCTGCGGGAGATTCAATGATTGAGGCCGGGATTGGTGATGGCGATCTGCTGGTAGTTGACAGCGCCATTACCGCCAGCCACGGCGATATTGTTATTGCTGCTGTGGACGG
>NZ_AEJZ01000406.1:0-3296 GCF_000208525.1 Escherichia sp. TW14182 | reverse complement strand
CCAAGCGGCTTAAAAAACCCCGCCAGCCAGCGCGGCGGTTCCCATAAACATTCCTGCCGCAGTGTTGTGATTAATAATTTTATCGCTTAATGCCGGCATATAAAGTCTGACGCCAGCAAAAACGAGTAACTGAATTACTAGTGCGATTCCGCCCCAGGCAAAATAATCTGGAATACTCACCGCATTGATTGCCGCACTGGATAATGGAATAACGTAACCCAACAACGTGCCGCTGAACGCCAGCGACGCCGCAGTGTTATTATTCTTGATCAACTGCCATTCATTATGCGGAGTAATTTTGGAATAGATAAAAAGAAAGATAATCACCATAGCTACACCGATAAAAAAATAGGCGCTAAAAGCGAGGAGTGAATCCAGTATATGCATTGTAAACGTCCCTGTAATTAACCAATAATATGAAGTGATGTCAGTGGGATATCGACACCCAGCGCGCGAGAAAATAACCACTCCGGTTCACCGAGGTCGTTAAAAGATTCCTCACCATTTAACAGCAAATATTCACAGGTATCTTCGGTCACCTGCCGTTGGTAGCCCATGGTAAAATTATGCACTTCCCATTTGGCATGGTTTTGATTTTCTACTTTTTCCAGCATGTAAACGGGTTCAATATTTCCCGGTTCTTCACTGTTAAAAAATCGCTGCCAGCATTTTTCCTGCCAGTTTAAGGTCATCGCCCCCATCGCTTTGGCGTTGATCGCCTCGCGCCAGTGGCTTTCTTTGCTGATACCGTAGCTCTCTTCATAGACAAAGAGCTTGATATCATCAATGTCATCAATATCTTCGCCGCCGGTGGTGTTGATTTGTAGAAATTCATCGCCGGAGGTGTAGTAACGGAAAATCTGGCTACCACCCCCCAGATCGATGCGGCTGACGGCGGCCACGGTATATTCTTCACCCGGTAACTCGATCAGCAATGCCTCTTCCAGCAAACGAAACGCTAACGTGTCGAGCGTAAAGCCACTATTGAGGTGGAGTCCCAGCGGACCACGATTAATAGCAGGCTTATCATCCTTGCCAAACAGGCGCTGGAAAAAACCAGACATATTTTATCCTTAAAATAGTTGCCAGCCTTGCAGTGAGGCTGGCAAAAAAATTACTCACCCTGTTGGCGTTGCAGTCTTGCCAGCACATCCTGGGCACTGCTTTTATTGGTGCCGCCAATTCCGGCTTCCGCCAGCTTTTCATCGAGGTCGCGACCGTCTGCGACTTTCTCCAGCTGTGCGGCAGCATCCAGACGAGCCTGACGTTCGGCCTGACGCGTTTGCAGGCGTTTTAAGGATTCTGCCGCTGTCGAAACGCTGGAAGACGCGCCAACTGTAGATGTCGTCACAGCCTGCTGCGCACGTTGCATAGCTTCAGTGGCCTTAACAACTTCCATTTGCTGCTCAAACTGAGCGATACGCTGTGCCGTCGCCGCAACCGCTTTTTCCACGCCATCGCGGGAAACTTCCAGATTCGACAATACTTGTTCTTCAGCGGTAATAAGATTCTCAAGACGCGCGATTTCTTCAGCAACTTCATTAATCAACGATGGATTAACGTTCTTACTTAACGCTTCCAGCGCACGGGCTTCCAGACCCGCTTTACGTGCACGTAAGTCTTTCAGTTTGTCGTTGCTTAATTTCACTCGTGCCAGCAGATCGACGCGAGATTTCCCGGCTTTATCCAGTTCAGCTTTAGCGTCGCGAATATGTTGTTCCAGCATCCGCACACCCTGGGTTTCTTCAATGGACTCTTCCGCCTGCGCGATAAATGATTTACCCAGCGTAAATAAACTTTTTAAAATCCCCATAAATACGAATCCTTGTAATTAGTGTGAATATTCTTCAGTAATTTCAGCCAGATCCAATGCGTTATCCACCAGCGTGGTTATCTCCAGCAGGATGTCGTCAAGGGAAGATTTAAGCGATAACGCCCCGAAAACAATGTAATACTCTTCATGTTGCACGCTGGAGATCCCTACCGATGACAACGGCATCATCTTCTGATTTCTTAATAAGAAGGTATTAAATTCATCTGGATTGCTGATACTACTTACCGGACAAATAAAGGTTTCGATAATCATTTGGCGGGAAGTAAAAAGAATATTGATTTGCAAATCGCCATAATCATTCATTTTAATAATTAATGCGTTCTCGCTATTTGTTACATCAATATTTTGTTCAGGTACAGTTTGCAGCGCCGTCGCCAGCACCAACGAATTCCATGTCATATATTATTCCATATAGATTAAATTTAATTATTAATAAAATGAATATTTATAGAGCGTAATTATCTTACCAGCTATAGATAAAAAAAAACCATCCAAATATGGATGGTTTTTTATAATTCAGAGAAATTAGCTACGCTGGCGAACTGCTTCAAATAAGCAAATTCCGGTCGCAACCGAAACGTTCAGGGAAGAAACGCTACCTGCCATCGGAATACTAATCAGTTCATCGCAATGTTCACGGGTCAGGCGACGCATACCTTCACCTTCCGCGCCCATCACCAGCGCCAGGCGCCCGGTCATTTTGCTCTGATAAAGCGTATGATCCGCTTCACCTGCCGTACCGACGATCCAGATATTCTCTTCCTGCAACATACGCATAGTGCGCGCCAGGTTAGTCACCCGAATCAGCGGAACGCTTTCTGCCGCACCACAGGCCACTTTTTTCGCCGTGGCGTTGAGTTGAGCGGAGCGATCTTTCGGCACAATCACTGCATGAACGCCAGCGGCATCCGCGCTACGCAGGCACGCACCAAGGTTATGCGGATCGGTTACACCGTCGAGGATCAGCAGGAACGGTTGATCGAGCGAAGCAATCAGATCTGGCAGATCGTTTTCCTGATACTGCCGTCCTGGCTTCACACGGGCGATAATGCCCTGATGCACGGCACCGTCGCTTTTCTCGTCGAGATATTGGCGGTTTGCCAGCTGGATAACCACGCCCTGGGACTCAAGGGCGTGAATCAGCGGCAACAGACGTTTATCTTCACGGCCTTTTAAAATAAAGACTTCCTGAAAACGTTCAGGGGCGCGCTCCAGCAGGGCCTGCACTGCGTGGATGCCGTAAATCATTTCGCTCATTAATGTACTCGTTGTTTACGTTTTGCCTGATGCGCTACGCTTATCTGGCCTACGGGTAATTCACCCTCTTCTTTTTGAAGAGAGCGAGACTGCTGACAAACAAGTTCACTCGTTAACGTGGGCACGGTTTTCTCCCCCTGGAAGGCGAATGGACCCAGGTGAGGGCAATTATACGCGCCAGTGCTGGCCTGTTCCCCTCACCCTA
>NZ_AEJZ01000407.1:0-1118 GCF_000208525.1 Escherichia sp. TW14182 | reverse complement strand
GCCTTGCAAACGGGATGTGTTCATATAAGGTTTTATGAACAGAACGATTCTTGTCCCTATCGATATTTCCGATTCAGAATTAACTCAACGCGTGATTAGTCACGTTGAAGCCGAGGCAAAGATTGATGATGCAGAGGTTCATTTCCTGACGGTAATACCTTCGCTGCCCTACTATGCCTCTCTGGGTTTAGCGTATTCCGCAGAATTGCCGGCAATGGATGACCTGAAAGCGGAAGCTAAATCGCAACTGGAAGAGATAATTAAAAAATTCAAACTGCCGACTGACAGAGTGCATGTTCATGTTGAAGAAGGTTCGCCAAAAGACCGCATTCTGGAAATGGCGAAAAAGATCCCTGCTCATATGATCATCATTGCCTCCCATCGACCGGATATCACCACCTACCTGCTCGGCTCTAACGCCGCCGCCGTCGTGCGTCATGCAGAGTGCTCCGTGCTGGTCGTGCGCTAAAAACTAACGCCCGCACGTCGCTGCGGGCTTTTTGATTCATTTCGCAAATGTGCTGACATTTTCCCCTCTAATCCGTACCATACACGCCACAGTTTTTATATCAGATTTCTTATGCTGGACATTCCGGCATGACGCATACTCTTCTGATGCCATATAACGAATTGAGTCGCTTTTAAATGTCGCAAAATCAAGAAATTAGTAAGAAAGAACAATACAACCTGAACAAGTAAGGACAATAATCACAACCATCTGACGCATAAGTATTTTATTTATTTTTCAATAAATTAAGACACATCAACAACTACAATAAACCACAATAACCAACATTTTTGTTGTCCCATTTTTGCCCCTTTTACGGCGTTTTGCCCCATTTTTGCCACCACAAAAAATCCTAAACCACACAAATCTAAAACCTACAAATTGCCCCCTTGGATACTTTTCAATAGAATCTGTTCCGGCTGGAAATCATTCAATACTCGCACTATCGAAAGTTATCCAGCCAGCCGCGGTACGTTCTTGCATACGACGTGCCGCGGCTTCTGTTATTTCACTATAAAATTCCTAACCGAATTCAAATCCTCCAGGTTATTCAGCTCTTGCTTCATCTCCCGCTGACGCTGATAAATCTCGTCATTGCGATCGACCTGTG
>NZ_AEJZ01000408.1:0-1115 GCF_000208525.1 Escherichia sp. TW14182 | reverse complement strand
CGATCCGATGAACGTCAATTTTGACAAGCTGTCCCTTGAAGTACAGAACGCGGTCCTGGTTAAGTTCGGTACATGTGAAAACATCACCGTTGATATGGTGATTAGTGCACAGGAATTGTTGCAGGAGGACATGGCAACATTCGACGGGCATATCGTTGAGGCATTGATGAAAATGCCTGAAGTTAACGTCATGTATTCAGAACTAAAGCTGTTCGCCATCGGGTGGGTTAAACATAAATGTAAGCCGGGTGCAAAATGGCCTGAGATCCAGACAGAATTACGCACCTGGAAAAAACGTCGCGAAGCCGAACGCAAAGAAACCGGGAAATACACGTCTGTTGTTGATCTTGCCCGCGCCAGAGTCAACCGGCAGCACACTGAAAACTCAGCAGGAAAAATCACCCCCGCCACTGCCGCCATTCGTCGCGAATACAAGCAGACATGGAAAACGCTGGATGAAGAACTGGCCTACGCTCTGTGGCCTGGCGATATTAATGCCGGAAACATTGACGGCAGCATCCATCGCTGGGCAAAAAATGAAGTTATCGAGAACGATCGCGAAGACTGGAAGCGCATCTCCGCATCAATGCGCAAACAGCCTGATGCGATTCGCTACAACCGCCAGACTATTTTTGGCCTTGTCCGTGAACGTCCGATCGACATTCACAAAGATCCTGTAGCGCTGAACAAATACATCACTGAATACCTGGCGACAAAGGGCGTGTTTGAGGATGAAGAAACAGACCAGAGCACTGCTGATATTCTCCAGCCGTCAGCAGCACAAACTGATGCAGTGGAAACTGAAGTATCTGATACCCAAAAAAATGAAAGCGCGCTGGAAACTGAACCATCTGTAGAGCGTGAGGGGCCGTTCTACTTCCTTTTCACCGATAAGGATGGCGAAAAATATGGTCGTGCAAACAAACTTTCTGGTCTGGAAAAAGCGCTGGCCTTGGGAGCTACGGAAATCACAAAAGAGGAATACTTCGCACGTAAAAACGGCACGTACTCAGGTTCACAACAAAATACTGGTGCATCTGACACGACCGTACAACCAGAGCCGGTAAAAGTTACCGCTGACGAAGTAAACAAAATTATGCAGGCAGCCAATATCA
>NZ_AEJZ01000409.1:0-3417 GCF_000208525.1 Escherichia sp. TW14182 | reverse complement strand
TGCGACGCTGGCGCGTCTTATCTGGCCTACAAAGGGCTAACGTGCAGGTTTTGTAGGTAGCCTGGCGCATCACGTAATATTACGTACCAGCATTAGCAAGCCCTGTGATTTCTTTATTGATAAACAAAAGTAACACCAATAATCGACTGCACATTACCTGCAGTCACCTGCCCTCCAGTACGTGCGTAATTTGCCGTTAATCCCAGATTTACCGCCGAAGTCCCTACTGCCCCTAATGACACAGTGCTATTCGCTGGAATAATCGTTCCGTTGCGCGTCAACTGTACGCCGACTCCCTGTGCTGGCGAAAACGACGCGGTATTGGTGAAAATCGAGTTGCCCGCATCTGCTGTTGTGCCTGAAAGGTAATACCCCAGGTTTTGGCTTTTCGCACAATAAACGGTAAGAGGAATCGGCACTGAACCAGGGTAGTCCGGCAGTGTAACGGTGACATCACGAGCGGAAACATCACAGCCGCCAGTGGGCACCACCACATCATTATTGGCGTAAATATTCCAGACGAACTGGAAATCATCGCTGTTATAGTTGTTGGTCTGTCGCAAAATAAGCACTGCAATTAATGAGCCTGCCTTAATCGCAACGCCACCCGCACTGCTGACCGGCGTCAGATAAAGCGCCACCGGCCAGGGCTTATCCGTTCTCGAATTATAAACAATGCGCGGCGTTTCGCTGGTGGTCGGGAAGGGATAGCTACTGCCATTATATTTTACGGTTCCGGAAAAATTAGATAACACACCGCCATAAGCTGAACCTCGTTGCAGTGTGACATAGTCTGTAATGGTTTCCGGGTAATCGTTATGGCAAAAGATCTGCGTCGAAAGATCCACGACCAGGTTTTGCCCCACATTCACGGCGGGCGCAAGATTTACATAAACATTGGCGCTGCCACCGCCAATAGGGATAGCTGTACCATTGGCGGTTTTACAGGCGAATGACCAGGCATTTACCGACCAGCCCATCAGCAGTACAGCAAACAGGGTAATAACTCGTTTCATTACAATCATCTCTTCGGGTTCAGCTGTAGGTATAGGTGATGCTAATCACTGCCTGAATGGTTCCCTGAGTGGCTCCGCCATTTACCGTCAATGCTCTGACCTGTAACGGGAAGTGCGCTGATTGTGAGGAATCATCCACCTGAACTGTTTTGGTTGCGCCAGTATTCAATGTGTTGCCACTGTCATCCTGTAGCTCTAACTGGATGTTTTGCGCGGTCCCCTGGTTTTTATAATATCCGGTACTGTCGGCTGCCCCGCTGAAGCTGGCGGTGACCCTGGACGTTCCCACCGGACAATTAGTCAACTCAAGCGCAACATCATGCCAGGCCGATGCCGCTCCGGCAGATATCAGGCTAAAAGAATAAAGATCGCCGAGATCTACCGTGGCATTGGTGGTGGAAACTGTGCACGGTTTGGCGACGACCTTACCGTTCACCGTGATGGTGACATCGGCTGCCTGTATCGTCGCACTTGCGAGCGCCAACATTGCCGCCAATAAATACCCACGTTTGCGCCATTTCATGAGCATCTCCAGTTACTGATATTCAAGAGTAAAGGTTGCCGTGGCATTGATATGCCCCGCAGTGACAGGCACCTGTGTCGCCATTAGCCGGGCGTAAAAATTCAGCGTATTTGGTTTACCCGGCGTCAGGGTCGTCCACGAAATCGCGGACGATGGGGCATTAAGGGGTATCTGATTTTGTTGCTCATTCAGAAGCTGTATTCCCAGCCCTGCGGCCGCTGACACCGTATTATCAAGTGCAAGCAGGTTGGCATTGTGGCTATCTGAAACACCGGTAAACCCAACCTTTACGGCGGAAACGGCATTACCACAGGGTGACAGCAAAATACGAAATGGAACGGCTGGAGTCGTCGCCCCAATGTTGCTAAATTGCTTCGCCGCGTTTTCCATCAGATCAACGGTAAAATTGGTTGATTCAGCTGCCACACTACAGCCGTTATCCCTGACATAGCCGCGAATAGTAATTGTGCTATCTGCGGCTCTGGCGTGACTGACAACCAGCCACAAAAAAACGCAGAGAAGATAAAAAGGTTTGCTTTTCATCACGCCCCCTTAACGACATTCAGCTGATAGCTGAGTTAATAACTGCTGCTGACTCTCTGGTGGCAGTTGATAATTGGCGACACAGTGAGCATTCTCCCCTTCTCCCCATTTCACCTGAACTTTTCCCGCTAAAGGCATTCCGCTGAGATAAACCTGGCCATTATCCGCAACAATGCCGCTACTCTGGCTGCTCTCTGATGTGACCATCGCCCCAAACGGCAGCGGCTTATTATTGTGGGTTAGCGTCATGAGCAGTTTTATTCCAACGCGCGCTTTAAACTCTGCTCGCACAATTGCCCCACGGGTGGGAACAACGTTAGCGACCGCGTTATCTAAATCGACGTTATCAGCCAGGGTATTGGTATCCAGCGCCACTCTATTTTCGCGATATTCAGTGGCATAAGGCAGCACGGCATAACCGCGCCAGTCGGTACGCACCCCCGTCTGGTTTTCGACTTTTGCATCTTTTGCGCCAGGCGCTTTAACAAGCACCACCGTATCGTTTAACGGCTGCCCCAGCGTTATGCCATTGGCATGAGCCAATACCCCACCGCTGACTCCGTAATAGAACTGCTTAATATCATCGTTATGGCTGTAACCGATGTTGGCATTGCCGTAGCCACCGCGATAATTCAGCGTGGCGTAGCCTGTACTTCCGCTATTACCATCGCCTCCCCCGGCATAGCCGGTTTGCACGCTATAGCTGAGGTTGTTGTCTTCCAGCAACGTACCGTATACACCAGCCAGATTGGTCATCCGACCGTTGAGATCGTGTGACATGCTGTAGCTGGCACTGGCATGTCGCCACTGAGATTTACTGTCAGAACGCAGCCAGTGGCTGAAAGGAATGTTGACGTTAAGAGCTAACATCTGATCCCGTCCTTTTTGCCAGGCGTTTTTCGTCAGGCTATAGCTGAGCGTCCAGTTGATATCTTCGAACGCAGTATTTAATCCAGCCTGGAATTGCTCATCGACATTACTTGTTCCCCAATAAGTTTGATGGCTACCACTCAAATACAGTGTTGATGTGCGCCCGAGTTGCTGAGTAACAGTGAGCTGTAATTTCCCGCGTTTGTTATAAGCGAGGTTGTAATAGTCGGTGAATTTCGGCTTAACCTGAATAACACCATCCTGCGTTTCAATGTTGTAGCCATTCATTCGGCTGTATGTTGTATCAGCGAAATTAAAATATCCGCTGGTCGAATAGCGGTAACCCACTAACTGAATATTCGTGCCTGACTCATTGAGCGATTTGTTATAGAGAAAACGCACCGATTGTCCGTCATGCTGACTGTCATCGGGAAGTGGGTAGTGACTCCAACTTACTGATAGTGT
>NZ_AEJZ01000410.1:0-3666 GCF_000208525.1 Escherichia sp. TW14182 | reverse complement strand
ACGTTATAAATATAAACATGGGCTATTAGTTCCTGAGAACATTGATAACAATAATTAATTCTTGTTAATAGCTCATGAAATATGCTTGTATTTTTTGCTAGTTAGCGTGTATGATTAATACCCTAGAATTAAATAGTTAGTAGCTTAGTAAAGCTGAGGAGATAATAATTATGGCGTTTACTAAAAGACAAAAAAAACAAAATGTGACAGAAAGTCCCGATTTACTTTTTAGAGAGCTTCCTAGACGAACGGTTCCCGACGTTCTTCCTCATCAACGAGATATGATGAGACGATATGCAGAAGACGGTCAAAATAAAGCAGATGTTGCTTTGCAACTTCCAACAGGGAGCGGTAAGACTTTAGTTGGCCTTTTAATTGCTGAGTGGCGAAGAAGAAAAAATAATGAGAAAATCGTATTTCTCTGCCCTACCAAGCAGTTGGTGAATCAAGTTGTTGAACAAGCTGAGAATAAATATGGTTTGAGTGTGCTGGGTTTTACTGGGAGTAAAAATAATTATGATCCTGTATCAGTAGCAAAATATAAACAAGGACAATCTATAGCAATAACCACCTATAGTAGTGTATTCAATGTAAATCCTTTCTTTTTAGACCCGGATGTTATTATTGTTGATGATGCCCATGCGGCAGAGAACTATATATCTAAACTATGGTCTTTCGAAGTTTCTAGGTTTGATGATGAGCATAAATCTTTATGGAGTGTATTATCTGAGTTAATAAAACCTTATCTTGATGGTGCTAGTTATTCGAAATTGAATGGAAATTGGGATAGCCCAGATGCTTCTGTATGGGTAGATAAATTACCAACACCTACTTTTTTAGCTATCCAAAATGACTTGGTTGAAATAATAGATGAATATACTCAAGGAACTTCATTACGATACTCTTGGTCAATGATTAGAGAATATTTACATGCGTGTCATTTTTATTATTCATCAAAGGGAATGTTGATTAGACCGCTATTACCTCCTACGTGGACTCATAAAAATTTTTCTGACGCAACTCAGCGGATATTTATGTCCGCCACATTGGGTGAAGGCGGAGATTTGGAACGCTTAACTGGGAGAAAGAAAATTTATAGACTATCAACCCCTGATGGCTGGGATACCCAGGGAGTTGGTCGTCGTTTCTTTATTTTTCCTACTCTATCATTGACTGAGTCCGATGCGGATAAATTAACTACGAAATTGATAGATAAAAGTGAACGTTCAGTTGTATTGGTTCCTAATGATAAACATGCAGATAAAATAAAGAGTTTATTATCTGAAAATAAAAAAATAGATATTTTTGATGCTAAAGATATTGAAGATTCGAAAGATTTATTTATAAAAAGTAATAATGCCGCTGCGGTGATCGTAAATCGATATGATGGTATAGATTTCTCTAAAGATGAATGTCGTCTATTAATTATAGAAGGGTTACCAAAAGCAGTTAATTTGCAAGAACAATTTTTGATGTCAAGAATTGGAGCAAATGCATTATTCAATGAGCGAGTTCAAACTAGGGTTATTCAAGCTATTGGTCGTTGCACAAGATCTCTTGAGGACTATTCTGCGGTTGTTGTGAAAGGTACCGAGCTTGTGGATTTTTTATCAAACAGGAAGAGAAGAGAATATTTTCACCCTGAACTACAAGCTGAATTAGAATTCGGTGTTGAACAGTCAGTTAATGCCGGTGAACTTGACGAATTCTTGGAAAATTATGATATATTTATTGATAACGGCGAAGACTGGGAGGATATTAATAAAGATATCATCGAGATAAGATCTGAAAAGAAACAGAAAAAATTGGCAGGTATCGTTGAACTTGAAACAGTGGTTGGCCTTGAGATTGATTATGTAAGGGCTCTTTGGGACTCAGATTTTGAGACGGCTGTTGGTAAAACTGAAGATATTTTAGCTCATCTAACATCATCTGATTTAAAAGGATATAGAGCTCTATGGGAATATCTGGCAGGTTCAAGTGCTTACCAATCAACAAAATTAACAGGTTTTGATCTGACAATGAAGGCACAAGAGCATTTTCTTCGAGCCAAAAAAGCTGCTAGCGGTATCCCATGGCTATCAAATTTATATCGATTTGCATCTGATAAAACGGTAACTACTGAAGAGGAGAATGATCGTGTTATTATGAAGCAAATAGAAGGTATAGAGGTGGTTTTTTCGAGTATTGGTATTGCTTCCTCTCGGAAATTCCTACAAGAAGAGCGATTTATTATTGATGGTTTGAATTCAGAAAATCATTTTGAGGAAGCTCATCGTAGGATCGGTCGATTACTAGGATTTGAAACAGGAAAAGTGGAAACTGATGCATCCCCTGATCCTTGGTGGCAACTAGAAAATCTATGTTTTGTTTTTGAAGATCATGCAAATGCTAAGAATAATATACTGGATGCAACAAAAGCTCGACAGGCAAGTTCTCACCCTAATTGGATGCGAGAACATATTATAAGTTGCAAAGGAGAACATATTAAAATTATTCCTGTATTATTATCTCCAGTCCGTTTTATGACAGAGGGAGCTGCTGCTCAGGTTAATTCATTGATGTACTGGAATCTCAATGATTTTAAAAAATGGGTACAAAAGGCGTTATCTGCTCTAAAGGATATTAGACGAACATTCCAGGAACCTGGGGATATTGTATGGCGTGCGGAAGCAGCAGCAAAACTATCTGAGGCTAAAGTTGATATAGCTAGTTTGAATGAGTTAATAAAATCCTCATCTTGTAAAGATAATCTGGAGATAAGTAGGTGATGAATATTTAAAATGATTGCTCAAACTGGGCTTGTATATTCTTTGTCATTAGCGAAGCCCAGTTTATCCATTATTTTTAGAGTGGTTATTGTTGCTAAACCTGACTATCTTAAAATTTAAGGATTTCATGCGGTTAGTTATAAAAAGAATAGGTTAGTAGGATCCGTTTTTTACATTTATGAAAGATATATAAGTATAGGAGAGCATGAAAAACCTTGGGGCAGTCACTGAATGAGGGGGGCGGTTTGGGAAACGGAAATTATTGTACGTTAGGAGCATTTTTTAATCGATACTGATAAGTAACTGATTGATTTATCGTAATCAGCTATCGCCTTTAAGTTATTGCTTTTCTCTTATCGCATTTAGGTTATCTCATTTCCCTAAAGGTCTGCCAAAGACCGTATAGCGTAGGAGTACACCCTACCGCAATAGCGCAACCGTACAATATTGTACGTTTCCCAAACGCAGCCCTCATAAGTGGAGTAGGGAAGTGATACGCCATTAAGCCGGAGCTCCTTATGTCCGTCAGGGTAATGCCAGACATCGATGTATTTACCAATCGCCCGACGACTGAATTCGCTGTCTTCAATCAGATAAAGCATTTTGTCGTACTGCACCGTGAGTGATTTCGACACGCGGTGGGCTTCACGCCAAGTAAACACCATATCTAGATCATCATCGACATCCAGTTCCCGGTCAAGCGCCGAGTACTCAAATAATGAATCGTGGATTCTGACGCTGGCCTACAACCGCCAGAATATTGACACGACTGACCTCATCATTCACTTCATAAAGTACATGCTGTCCAAGTAAGCTAATACGGCGAACCCCTTCACCATAGCGTTCATCCGTTTCATACAGCCTGGGGTAATCTGCCAGGCGATCGGTTGCAGTG
>NZ_AEJZ01000411.1:0-3984 GCF_000208525.1 Escherichia sp. TW14182 | reverse complement strand
CACGCCGCATCCGGCATGAACAAAGCGCACCAGGTCTGCGATCTGAAGCCGCAGATGCGGCTTTTTTATTGCTTCACCAGCAGCGTAAGCACTTCATAATGTGCGGTGTGGGGGAACATATCGAAAAGCTGTACCCGCTCAATGCGATATCCTGGTAGTTCGCGGATATCTTTCGCCATCGTTTGGGCGTTACAGCTTGAGTAGATAATAAAACGCGGTGCCATCGTCGAAAGATAATCACACAGCGGTTTACCAATGCCGCGACGCGGTGGATTAACCAGCACCAGCTCCGGCACTTCACCCTGAGCAGTGGCAAACTGAGTGGAGTCCAGCGCCTGAAATTGCAGACGCGTTAGAGCCAGTTCAGCAGCAGATTGTTTCGCACAGGCTATCGCTTCTGGCGCAATTTCAATCCCCGTTAGCTGCATTTCTGGCGTTGCGCAATGCAAACCAAAACCACCAACGCCGCAGAACAGATCCCACATATGATTTACCGGCAATTGCCGCACCCAGTCACGCGCGGTGGCGTACAGCTGGCTGGCGACCGCCGGATTAGTCTGGAAGAAACTTTGCGGGCGGATCCACAGCGGCACGTCATTAAAACGCTCTGCCAGCGCCTGCTGTTCGGTCAGGTAGATCTCCGTCTCCCCTTCCATTATCGCCATATGCACTGGCTGAATATTGACGGTAATGACTTTTAGCTGCGGCAGTTGCGCCTGTAACCACGGCAGCGCCTTACGCAGTTGCGCCAGCTTGGTTTCAGAGCGCAGTACAAAGCGCAGCATCATACCGCCATCCATCTGGCTTTCAGTCAGCAGAATATATTTCAGTTCGCCACGCTTGCGCGCCACGTTGTAGGGCGTCAGCCCCGCACGGGCGATAAACGGTTTTAGCGCCGCAAAAACAGGCGCAAATGAGGCAGGGTAAAGCGGACAGTCGCAAAGATCTTCTGGCGTACCGTCGCGGTGTAGCATTCCGAGCAGTGGTTTTTCAACGCTACCACTCACCACCATTTTGGCTTTATTGCGAAACCCTTGTTCCGGGCCAGACACCGGCGCGCACCATTCCGCGACCGGAAAATCGGCCAACAGATTTTTAAGATCGGTGGTTTTAGCGGAGAGTTGCTCTGGAATCGGCTGCGTTATCCACTGACAGGAGCGGCAGCGACCCGCGTCGTAAAGTGCGCACTGCATACATTGACCTTCACATCATCAGGGGCGAGGATTATACACATTATTGCAACTGGAAGAACCGCCGACTGGTGGCGGGAACAAACAGCAGCAATAAGATGAGCATGTCCGGCAGCTTTTGTAACATCAGACTATGGAAGATTTCGCGTTTCGATTCACCGGGAATGCTGAACAGCTCAGGGTAACCATAACCGAGCGAAGCTGCCCACAGATAACTGGCGGCCGTGATTTGCGTCAGCAGATACAGCCAGCGCGCCAGGCGACGCCCTTTCACTAGCGAAAACGCACACCAGATTTCAATAAAAACCAGCGCAAGGCTGCTTAGAAAGACCAGCGTTAAACTCCAGGTTTGTACGCTGCGATGTATGAACTCGCCGATACCGCGCACGCCCAGCGTATTGAAAATCATCAGCACGTCGAGGCCACGGATCATAATAATGGCGAGCGCCGCCACCTGCACCAGTGCAGGCACATTCAGGCGAGCATGTGATGAAGATGTTTTCTTAAAAAATCCCAACGTTTCGTCTTCCATGAAAACAATGCCGCGACATGCGCGGCATTATGTAGCCAGGTTGGCAAATTTTAGTGTCTTCA
The DNA here is from genome assembly GCF_000208525.1 of Escherichia sp. TW14182. Taxonomy (NCBI): domain Bacteria; kingdom Pseudomonadati; phylum Pseudomonadota; class Gammaproteobacteria; order Enterobacterales; family Enterobacteriaceae; genus Escherichia; species Escherichia sp. TW14182. The sequence continues at coordinate 2,200 of NZ_AEJZ01000411.1, read as the reverse complement.
GCCACGTCTTGCACGCTGGATATCGCGTATCCGCTGCTTTTCTGCGCGCGCCATTAAATACCAGGCGATAAATCCGACAATTCCTACCGCGCCGAGAATCAATGTTGCCAGGGCGTTGATTTCCGGATTCACCCCCATCCGCACACTGGAAAAGACCAGCATCGGTAAGGTGGTGGCTCCCGGCCCGGAAACAAAGCTGGCGATCACCAGATCATCAAGCGACAGAGTAAAAGCCAGTAACCAGCCAGAAATGATCGCCGGCATGATCATCGGTAGTGTAATGACGAAAAACACCTTCAGCGGCGTCGCGCCGAGATCCATCGCCGCTTCTTCAATGGAGCGATCCAGTTCCCGCAGACGCGAAGAAATAACAACTGCCACATAAGCCGTACAGAAAGTCACGTGCGCCAGCCAGATAGTTAACATACCGCGATCGGCAGGCCAGCCGATCGCATGAGCAAGAGCAACGAACAATAACAACAGCGACAGGCCAGTGATCACATCCGGCATGACTAGCGGCGCGGTGATCATAAAGGCAAAGCCATTTGATCCACGAAACCTGCCAAAGCGCACCAGCACAACCGCCGCGATAGTTCCAAGAATTGCCGCCGCCGTCGCCGCACAGGCGGCAATCGTCAGACTTAAGCCGACCGCACTCATCATCGCATTATCACGCAATAACTCGCCGTACCAGCGCGTTGACCAACCGGCCCACACCGTCACCAGCTTCGAACTGTTAAATGAATAGATGACCAGCATCAGCATCGGCGCATAGAGAAAGGTGAAGCCCAGCAACAAAATCACCATTCGCCAGGGCGAACGAACGACCGGTAAATTATTCATCCGTGTTCCCCCACGCTTTTTTGCTGATATTTGTGGAACCACATAATTGGCACAATCAGCAGCAATAACATAACGATTGCCACCGCTGAGGCCACCGGCCAGTCACGGTTATTGAAAAACTCCTGCCACAGAACGCGCCCGATCATGATGCTGTCCGGGCCGCCGAGCAGTTCCGGGATCACAAACTCACCCACCGCCGGAATGAAAACCAGCATCGATCCGGCGATAATCCCACCTTTGGTAAGCGGCACAATCACCGTAAAGAAAGTCTTCAGCGGACGCGCGCCGAGATCCAGCGCGGCTTCCACCAGCGAATAATCAATGCGAGTTAACGCGGTGTAGATAGGCAACACCATAAACGGCACATAGGCGTAAACAATGCCGATATAAACGGCCAGATTGGTATGCAGAATGGTCAGCGGCTGATCGATAACCCCCAGCCACAGCAGGAAATTATTCAGCACGCCATTGTTTTTTAGTATCCCCATCCAGGCGTAAACGCGGATCAAAAATGAGGTCCACGAAGGCAGGATCACCAGCAGCAATAAGATATTGCGGGTCGAAGGTTTACTGTGCGCCACTGCCCACGCCAGCGGATAGCCGAGCAATAAGCAACAAACGGTCGAAATCGCCGCCACCTGTAACGACTGGAGATAAGCATCGAAATAGAGCGGATCGTCAGTCAGTTGCAGGAAATTGCCGAGATTGAGGGTGACAGACAGTTGCCCGTCAGCCCACTCCATCAGTTCGGTATAAGGCGGAATGGCGCGCGCCATCTCAGCCAGGCTTATTTTAAAGACGATAAGAAATGGCAGCAGAAACAACAAAATCAACCAGATATACGGCAGCGCAATCACCAGTTTGCGCCCGTGCTTCATTTGCCACTGTGTAAGCCACTGCTTTAATCCGCCCGGCTGGGCAGCAGGTTCAAGTGTACTCATCTTTGCTCCTTAAACCGTCAGCACCACACAACTGTCTGATTCCCAGCACAAACGAACTTCATCGCCCCAGGTCGGTAACCCTTTGCGAAAACGATGGGCGTTTTGTAACTGGGCGCTGATCATCTGCCCGCTTTTCAGGCGGACATGATAAACAGACAAATCACCGAGATAGGCAATATGTGTCACCTCTCCCACTGCAAAATTGCAGCCATCAGCAGGCGGTTCGTCACAGAGCATGATTTTTTCCGGACGCAGCGCCACATGCACTGGCACGTTATCGACCACCGAGGCATCCGCGTCGACTTTCAGCGGATGCACCAGCCCCGGCGAATAAAGCACCAGACCATCTTCCTGACGCTCTTTGAGTACGCCTTCAAAGACGTTTACCGATCCAATAAATTCGGCGCTATAGCGGG
>NZ_AEJZ01000412.1:0-1544 GCF_000208525.1 Escherichia sp. TW14182 | reverse complement strand
GTCTCCAGGATTCCCGGGGCGGTTCAGAATCCTAAACAGGCTCGCCACGTCGGATGCGTCAGCAAGTATCGCTGAACGCTTTACTAACACGCTCGTAAGCGGCTCTCACGACCCGCTAACGCGGAGATACGCCCCAACTGCGGCTTCGCCTTGTTGTGACCACTCCGACCGCGCACAAAAACCTCTGAGCCGCTTTTAGCGGGGTATGGCTTTACAGGGTGAAGAGATGGATAGGCAATCCCTTTCGATCCCTCATTGGTATCGGCGGCTAACCCTCAGTGCTACCTGTCATTTCATCCTGTCGCCTTACATGCGCTGACGCGCATAAATCCCCGTTCCTCAGTGGAACGAAAACTCACGTTAGCTGGGAAATATGCATCTTGTTTTGTAGTCCATTATGGACTACATTAGCAACACCAATGTTTGATTAATGAGGTGATGAGATGGAAACGTATATCCGTACTCGTGTTGATGATGTTCTTAAAAGCCAATTTGAAACTATCCTGCAAGATTGCGGATTATCTGTTAGCGCTGCATTGCGGTTGTTTGCGGAAAATGTTGTCCGTAATGAAGGGTTGCCATTTGAAATTACCCGTAAACCATCAGCTCGTTTGCGTGAATCCATCCGTCAAACCGAAGAACTGATGGCACAAGGGCGGCCAAGTTTTGAAAATGTTGGTGAGCTGATTGCGAGTATGAACAATGGGGAGCAATAAACGCGCACCGTTGCCTTACCGGACGGATCGCACTAAGAACTTTGAAAAGGCATGGAAACGCTATAACAAAAGCGGACGCTATGATATGCAGGCGGCTGCCGTAGCAATGAACCTTGTGACTAATCGTAATCCTGTTCCGGCTGAATATCGAGACCATGAACTTACTGGAGAGTGGGCTGGTTTCCGAGAATTGCATATTGGAGGCGATTTTCTACTGGTGTATCGCGTCGATGAAAAAAACGAGATTATTTATTTCACTGACCTTGGTACTCATGCTGAACTCTTTGAATAAAAATTACGTCACGCAATGACTGCCCTCCACGCTCACGGTATCAAGAAATCAGTCATTGTCCTGTACTCGAGTAGGCAGCCTGACGGCTGCGGCTTGTCATAGCCTGTAATTACCGTTATAAAAACAGACAATGTCATTGTTTTTCAGGTGGTTATATGGCCCGTTCAGCTAAACCTCGCAAACAAAAATCCGGCAAACAATCTTCCCGCTCAGTTCCCCGGTTGCAATGGCGGGTGGTTCCCTGCGCAGGCGGACCAGACAATGAAGCCGGTCTGTTTTTTCCCGACTTCGGCAGTGCCGCTGAGTACTGCATGGAAAAAGATATTCCGTACCTGTTTGAAGAAGATGCCACCGGCAATTATGAAACAACTGTATGGATAGTGGGTGAGCCCGACGGTAATGTCACCATGCTCCCCATGTCCTGGAAAAATTTCCTGTCCGTGTGCACGATACATCCCTTTATCTGTCCGGTGTGCGGCACCTCACATCTGCCTCCTGCGTAATTCATGCTTCCCCGTTTTGCCGACATTTTTCAG
>NZ_AEJZ01000413.1:0-2543 GCF_000208525.1 Escherichia sp. TW14182 | reverse complement strand
CGCACGGGTCAGATGTACGACCATGACCATTATTATTACGATAAAGCCGGAAACCTGCTGAAGGATGAGTATCAGAGTGCGGTAATGGACAACCGCCTGCCGGGCTACGGGCGCGACCGTTACCGCTATAACGAATGGGGTGAACTGACAGAGCGGCGTGAGCAGCAACTGGCGTGGAACGCGCAGGGTCAGTTAACGCGGGTTATCAGCAGCAACAGCGAGACGCGGTATCAGTACGATGCGCTGGGCAGGCGCATCAGCAAGGCGACATATGGCCGCCATACGGACCAGAGGGAACAGCGGCGGACGACGTTTGTGTGGGAAGGATTCCGGCTGTTGCAGGAGACAACGTGGCAGGGAAAGCGGACGTACCTGTACGACGCGGAACAGCCATACACGCCGGTGGCGGCCATCACGGGGCGCGGAGAAAGCCGGAAAATCTGGTATTACCACACGGACCTGACGGGCACGGTACAGGAGGTGACGGCGTCGGACGGGACGCTGGTGTGGGCGGGCTACCTGGCAGGATTTGGAGAAAACCGGGGCGACATCAGCAACAGCGGGGCGTACTTTGAGCAGCCGCTGCGGCTGCCGGGGCAGTATTATGATGAAGAGACGGGGCTGCACTATAATCTGTTCAGGTATTATGCGCCGGAATGTGGACGGTTCGTAAGCCAGGATTTAATCGGGCTTAATGGAGGTTTCAATCTCTACAGATATGCACCGAATCCGTTAATCTGGATCGATCCTCTGGGATTAGCATCAAGTCCCAGTGCTATCTTGGGGGCTGCAATGGGAGGAACGCCAGCAGGCTATGCGGCACATCACCTATTACCGACACATATTGCTGCTAACTCTCCATTGATTCAGGAAGCTGTGAATAGAGGGATATATAGCCCAAATGGTAAAACGAATGGTGTTTTCCTTCCCAGAACAGTGGCAGAATCTTTAAGCACTGGTAAGCCTTTACATAGTGGAGGACATTTAAGTTCGTATTTTGATGCAGCCAGAAGAACATTAGCATCAGCAGAATTAAAATTAGGTGATCTCACAAAAGCGACTAATGAACAGATCTTAAGTAAGATACATGCATCCGAACGCCTGATGAAACATGCCCTGAATATGGATAAACTCAGGTTACAATCAACAGATCGGCGTGCGCCTGGAACTCATTCAAATTGTTAGGGGGGATTAATGAGGTATTTTTTTTTAGAATATAAATACCCACGAAAAGGTTTTATTGATGGGGCTGTAAGTTTTAGCCCATCATTGATGGTCAACTATAGTGCAATTAAGTATAATTTACCTAATTTCACAATGTCTGAAATTACACTTCTGCCTTCGATAAGAAAAATGGATGTTGATTTTTTCTACACAACGGCATCAGTATTGTTGGTTTCAGACGATTTAATGATTGCTTTAGATGGTTTAAATATTGGGCAGCTTATTCCTTCAGTGGTTAAATATTCCGATGGATCTATAGTGAACAAAAAATATTGGGTTGTTCATAACTTAAGAAAAATAGATTGTCTGGATTACAATTTATCTGAATACGCTGGAAAAAGGATGGTGCTGGATTCCATACAAAATCCGCCTAAACGTATAGTTAAGGGATTGAAAAAAATAGTATTGGATGTTAGTAAAATTAATGGTGCGGAGTTTTTTTTGCTTGACAATTGTCAATATATGCCGAATCCAATTATATCAGAAAGCTTGTATGAAATATTAAAGAAATATAAGCTCAAAATAAATGGCACTCCAGTGGAGGATTTTAAGGTTTAGACGACGGATCGCCAGCCTAGCCACCGGCAACGGGCACAACGTCCGCAATGAGAGGGAATATTCCTCTCTCTGTTATATCGGATTTTCGCCAGTACTGACAGACAAAAATCCGGAAGAGCTGATATTACGACTGGATAATATCTTCAATAAACACCGCACCGTCAGCGGTACGTAACCAGCGTGGCGCTTTCAGTTTGCTGCAAAGAACCAGACCAGTTCACAAAGCAGCCCTGTCAGGGGGTGTTCCATTTTAGATCCCAGCGCCTGTTCCGTCAGGATCTGGAGTAATACCTCGCAATATTCACACAATTGCTCTGAATCCGGCTCAAAGCGCGGAAATGAGGTTGGCAGGTCGTCGAGTGTCAGGTTTTCTACCAGATGAAATGGGATCGTTCAGTGTGGGAGACAGAATGGCGAGACAGGCGCGAAGCCGCCCGTACAACGCCATTTTCAGCGCCGGATCGTGACACTCTATAAGAGTTTCAGCGAAACGGTCACAGTGATCGGCCTGGTCAGTGAAATCCGTGGCAGCACTGAAGGGCACGGAAAGTAAATTACGGGCAGGGGTGAGGATTGTAGCCATAGGGCAACCTCCACTAAGTAGTTCTAAATACCGCCAGCGGAGAGGCTAATCTCACGGGGGGCGGAACCAGACGGAGTTAGCCTTACCGGCCTTAGTGACACCGTCGCATCACGGGCAGCGTACAGTCCTGGCAGTACACACCGGAAGATCTGGTCGCCAGCCTGAGCAACGGCAACGG
>NZ_AEJZ01000414.1:0-993 GCF_000208525.1 Escherichia sp. TW14182 | reverse complement strand
AACATCACACCTCCATAGCCACATCCCCGCAAATTCAGCTTCAATTCATAATGCTTTATAATTTCCCCATATTCCGGCAATGGCAATTGCACCTCATTTGTCACCAGTGTGCACGGAGATGATAGTAACGCACCACTAACCAACAACTGTCCAGTTCGACCATTGAGTTCATTCACCCACTGGTGACGGGGTTCATCTGCCGTAAAAAAGCTATCCTGCATCACCGTTTCATCTGCACGCAATACACTGTTCATGCAGCTGCTTACCAGCAGTGCAGCCAGATAGAGTCCTGTTGTTGCCCTGACCATCTTCGCCCCCTTCCTCCGGTTAACTGTCACTGCACACTTATTTTTTCACCGCTGTACAACGGTCACCACTGCAGCTGAATTGCAGAACCGGACGTCCGCCGTAGTCGTTGATGTAGCTCAGGTACGGTGTGCTGTATGTTCCTGATTTCACCGTCTGCGTGGACTTCGGCGCCAGCATCATGGCCTCAAACCTGCCTTCCTTCGCCTGCTTTTCATTGCCACCTAGACCTATCACCGTTACGTAATACGGCGTCGGGTTTTCAATCCGGTAACCTCCGCTGGTTTTGTTCAGCACCAACTGGTCCTGCCAGACTGCATTGGGTTTCGCCTCAATGGCTTTCGGGCGGTAAAACAGCTTGATTTTGGTCTGCAGGGCTATCTGCAGCACATTCGCCTTATCACTCTTTGGAGGAATTTCACGAAGGTTGAAGTAGAACAGGGATTCCCTGTCCTGTGGCAGTTTGCTGATATCCGGAGTTGTTGTCAGACGAATCATACTTTTTGTACCTGGTTCCAGGCGTTGCACCGGCGGTGTGGCAATAAGTGGGCCGGTGGTGATTTTTTCTTTTTTTTCATTCTCTATCCAGGCCTGCGCCAGATAGGGAAGTTGTTTATTATCATTAGCGATATTCAGAGCCATGGATTTTTCACCACCGTTAAAAATTGCACGCGTACGGTCCAGGGA
>NZ_AEJZ01000415.1:0-1061 GCF_000208525.1 Escherichia sp. TW14182 | reverse complement strand
GCCATATTCCTCCGGCAGAAGCAGAAAAAGCTTATTATGCTTCCATCGGAAATACTGATCTGGCAGCCTGAGTTCACAGATAAAACACTCTCCAGGAAACCCGGGGCGGTTCATTCTGTGTAAATGCCTTTTCTCAGAAGTGACCGCCTGGACGGTCACTTCTGAATACCTCCCCGGACGGACTGGCAATACCCATTCGTCTCAGCGTTGCATCAGCGGCTTTCGACACCTCACTGATATCCAGTTTCTCCGGTAATGCTGGCGGTAATATCTGCGCCAGACAATATTCCCGTCGTAACAACAACCCCTCCCGTTGTGCTTCAGTACATTCAAAATTGCCCATGACGAAAAGCCAGCGAGCAGAAGCTCTGCGCCAGCAACCTGCAGCCTCCAGTTTCTGTGCAACCCTGTCTTCCACAACTTCCGGGGTACTCTTTTTCCTGCTCAAATCATTAACTCGCTGAAATAATATACATATATAACGGTCTCAGCGAACCGTCCATGCCGGGCTGAAATCCTCTTCCTGAAACAGCTCCGTCAGCCCGCTAATCTGTTTCAACCTGAGAACTTCATCCTGGTCCATACCCAGCTCCGTACCAATGCGTTCATCTGGCCAGCCTAGGCGTGAAAGATCCCTGACAATATCAGACATTGAAGTTATCTGGTGTTTCCCTCTGGCCCGGTTATGTCGGATGGTCGCCGCAATACGTGAGGCCTGTCCCTTTCTTTCCGGATTAATACAGGTCACTGGCAACCAGCCCTTCAGACGTTTTCCCGTACCAGCTTCCCTGCCCAGTAACTGACGATGAAAACCATCCACGACCAGATAATGCTCCTTCTCTTCTGAGACAACCACAGGCTGTGTGAACCCATCCTGCTCCAGTGAATGTTTCAGCAGTTTTTTCTCTCCCGGCGCCATGACATTGGGATTATAATCGTTAGCCACCACTTCATCCGTCTTCACCCACAGCACACAGCCTACAGGCTCCTGTGCAAAAGGGCTGACCTCGTGTAGAACCCTGCGCAGGTGAATGACTGTGATTCTCTCCTCTCAATTCAAA
>NZ_AEJZ01000416.1:0-4838 GCF_000208525.1 Escherichia sp. TW14182 | reverse complement strand
CGGTTATTTGAATTCTTTTGCTAATAATTCCTGTGTGATATTCATCACCTTATTTTTCATCGGTCATCGATACCGTGATTGACACATTAACACTGCTCGTGCAATTGCCATGGGTGCAATTTTTAAGGAGTTGTTATGATCCACGCCTTTATTAAAAAAGGGTGTTTTCAGGATTCGGTCAGTTTAATGATTATTTCACGAAAACTCAGCGAATCAGAAAATATTGATGATGTTTCCGTAATGATGGGTACTCCCGCCAATAAAGCGTTATTAGATACCACAGGTTTCTGGCATGACGATTTTAATAACGCCACGCCGAACGATATTTGCGTGGCAATTCGTAGCGAAGCGGCGGATGCGGGGATCGCGCAGGCGATTATGCAGCAGCTTGAAGAGGCGCTAAAACAACTGGCGCAAGGTTCAGGCAGCAGCCAGGCGTTGACGCAGGTGCGTCGCTGGGACAGTGCCTGTCAGAAATTACCCGATGCCAATCTGGCGCTGATTTCAGTGGCTGGTGAGTACGCGGCAGAGCTGGCGAATCAGGCGCTGGATCGCAACCTCAACGTGATGATGTTCTCTGATAACGTCACGCTGGAAGATGAAATCCAACTCAAAACCCGCGCCCGGGAAAAAGGCTTGCTGGTGATGGGGCCGGACTGCGGTACGTCGATGATTGCCGACACGCCGCTGGCTTTCGCCAACGTGATGCCGGAAGGCAATATTGGTGTCATTGGCGCTTCTGGTACAGGGATTCAGGAACTGTGCTCGCAGATTGCGCTGGCAGGTGAGGGAATTACTCACGCGATTAGTCTTGGCGGGCGCGATCTCAGTCGTGAAGTGGGCGGGATCAGTGCGCTGACGGCGCTGGAAATGTTGAGTGCCGATGCGAAAAGTGAAGTGCTGGCGTTTGTCTCTAAACCACCTGCCGAAGCCGTGCGCCTGCGTATCGTTAACGCGATGAAAGCGACGGGTAAACCGACGGTGGCGCTGTTTTTAGGTTATGCCCCGGCGGTGGCTCGTGAAGAGAATGTCTGGTTTGCCTCCTCGCTGGATGATGCCGCGCGCCTGGCTTGCCTGCTTTCACGCGTTACGGCGCGACGTAACGCAATAGCGCCTGTCAGCAGCGGATTTATTTGCGGCTTGTATACCGGCGGTACGCTGGCCGCCGAAGCGGCGGGATTACTTGCCGGGCATCCTGGCGTGGTAGCCGACGATGCCCATCATCACGGCATGATGCTGGACGCTGATGGTCACCAGATCATTGACCTGGGCGATGATTTCTACACCGTCGGGCGTCCCCATCCGATGATCGACCCGACCTTACGCAACCTGCTAATTGCCGATCTTGGCTCAAAACCACACGTGCGCGTGTTGCTGATTGACGTAGTCATTGGCTTCGGCGCCACTGCCGATCCTGCTGCTTCATTGGTAAGCGCCTGGCAACAAGCCTGTGCCGCGCGTTCAGACAACCAACCGCTGTACGCCATTGCCACGCTGACAGGCACCGAACGTGACCCGCAATGCCGCTCGCAACAAATCGCCACGCTGGAAGATGCGGGGATCGCAGTAGTTAATTCGCTGCCGGAAGCCACATTACTGGCGGCGGCACTGATTCGCCCGCTTTCGCCTGCCACACTGCAACACACACCGTCATTACTGGAAAACGTCGCGGTGATTAACATCGGATTACGCAGTTTTGCGCTGGAACTACAAGGCGCCAGCAAACCGGTCGTGCATTACCAATGGGCGCCAGTCGCTGGCGGCAATAAAAAACTGGCTCGTTTATTAGAACGTTTGCAATAAGGGGTTCCCATGTTTACATCAGTGGCGCAAGCCAATGCTGCGGTTATCGAACAAATTCGTCGCGCTCGTCCACACTGGCTGGATGTGCAACCGGCGTCTTTACTCATTAGCGAATTGAATCAGGGCAAAACACTGCTTCACGCCGGGCCGCCGATGCGCTGGCAGGAGATGACCGGCCCCATGAAAGGGGCGTGTGTAGGGGCATGTCTGTTTGAAGGCTGGGCGAAAGATGAAGCGCAGGCGCTGGCAATGCTTGAACAAGGGGAAGTGAACTTCATTCCTTGTCACCATGTGAATGCCGTCGGGCCAATGGGCGGCATTACTTCTGCCAGTATGCCGATCCTGGTGGTCGAGAACGTGACCGACGGCAACCGGGCGTACTGCAACCTGAATGAAGGTATCGGTAAAGTGATGCGTTTTGGCGCTTACGGCGAAGATGTTCTGACCCGTCACCGCTGGATGCGCGACGTGTTAATGCCGGTATTAAGCGCCGCGCTGGGGCGCATGGAGCGCGGTATCGATCTCACCGCGATGATGGCGCAGGGCATTACGATGGGCGATGAGTTCCATCAGCGCAATATTGCTACCTCAGCACTGTTAATGCGCGCGCTGGCGCCGCAAATTGCCCGCCTCGATCATGATAAACAGCACATCGCCGAAGTGATGGATTTCCTCAGCGTGACCGATCAGTTCTTCCTCAACCTCGCGATGGCTTACTGCAAGGCGGCGATGGATGCAGGTGCGATGATCCGCGCGGGCAGCATCGTCACGGCAATGACCCGCAACGGCAACATGTTCGGGATTCGGGTAAGCGGGTTGGGCGAACGCTGGTTTACTGCGCCTGTAAACACTCCGCAAGGTCTGTTTTTCACCGGCTTCTCGCAGGAGCAGGCAAACCCGGATATGGGCGATAGCGCGATTACCGAAACCTTTGGTATTGGCGGAGCCGCAATGATCGCAGCACCTGGCGTAACGCGCTTCGTCGGTGCAGGTGGTATGGAAGCTGCCAGAACGGTTTCTGAAGAGATGGCGGAAATCTTCCTTGAACGCAATATGCAGTTGCAGATCCCCGGCTGGGATTTCCAGGGTGCGTGCCTGGGGCTGGATATTCGTCGCGTGGTAGAAACCGGCATTACGCCGCTCATCAATACCGGTATCGCCCATAAAGAGGCGGGTATCGGGCAGATTGGTGCAGGCACTGTGCGGGCGCCGCTGGCGTGCTTTGAACAGGCGCTGGAAGCACTGGCTGAAAGCATGGGGATTGGTTGAGGAACGCGCAATGACGATCATCCATCCTCTGCTTGCCAGCCGTAGCGCACCGAATTATCGCCAGTCCTGGCGGTTAGCGGGCACCTGGCGGCGGGCGATTAATCTGATGGCGGAAAGCGGCGAACTGTTAACGCTGCATCGTCAGGGAAGTGGTTTCGGCCCCGGAGGATGGGTGCTTCGCCGCGAGCAATTCGATGCGTTATGCGGTGGATTATGCGGCAATGAACGACCACAGGTTGTGGCACAAGGGATTCGCCTCGGGCGTTTCACGGTTAAACAGCCACAGCGTTATTGTTTGCTGCGTATTACGCCGCCTGCACATCCTCAACCGCTTGCCGCTGCATGGATGCAACGCGCGGAGGAAACCGGGCTTTTCGGGCCACTGGCGATGGCGACAAGCGATCCGCTGCCCGCTGAATTACGCCAGTTTCGTCACTGTTTTCAGGCCGCGCTCAATGGCATTAAGACCGACTGGCGGCACTGGCTGGGTAAAGGCCCCGGATTAACACCGAGTCATGATGACACGCTGAGCGGAATGCTGCTGGCGGCCTGGTATTATGGCGCTTTAGATGCGTGCTCCGGTCGCCCGTTTTTTGCCTGTTCCAACAATCTTCAACTCGTTACCACAGCGGTGAGCGTCAGTTATTTACGTTATGCCGCGCAAGGATATTTCGCCTCGCCACTCCTGCACTTTGTTCATGCTCTGAGTTGCCCGAAACGTACCGCTGTTGCGATTGATTCGCTGCTGGCGCTGGGGCATACGTCAGGGGCAGATACGTTGCTGGGATTCTGGCTTGGTCAACAATTATTACAAGGAAAACCATGAAAACACTGGTTGTAGCTCTTGGGGGCAATGCCTTGCTTCAGCGCGGTGAGGCGCTGACGGCAGAAAATCAATATCGCAATATCGCCAGTGCTGTACCTGCGCTGGCGCGCCTGGCCCGTTCTTATCGGCTGGCGATTGTTCACGGCAACGGACCACAGGTGGGGCTGTTGGCGTTACAGAATCTGGCGTGGAAAGACGTGGAACCGTATCCGCTGGATGTGCTGGTGGCGGAAAGTCAGGGGATGATTGGCTATATGCTGGCGCAAAGTTTGAGCGCGCAGCCGCTGATGCCGCATGTCACGACGGTGCTGACGCGCATTGAGGTTTCGCCGGATGATCCGGCGTTTTTGCAGCCAGAGAAGTTTATTGGTCCGGTTTATCAGCCAGAAGAACAAGAGGCACTGGAAGCGGCTTACGGCTGGCAGATGAAACGTGACGGTAAATATTTACGCCGGGTGGTGGCGTCTCCGCAACCGCGTAAAATTCTCGACAGCGAAGCCATCGAGTTGTTGCTCAAAGAGGGGCATGTGGTGATTTGCAGTGGCGGCGGTGGTGTGCCTGTGACGGAAGACGGGGCAGGGAGTGAAGCGGTGATTGATAAAGATCTCGCCGCTGCGTTGCTCGCCGAGCAGATTAATGCCGATGGACTGGTGATCCTGACCGATGCTGATGCGGTATATGAAAACTGGGGAACGCCGCAGCAACGTGCCATTCGCCATGCCACACCGGATGAGTTAGCGCCATTTGCCAAAGCCGATGGTTCGATAGGGCCGAAGGTAACGGCGGTGAGTGGCTATGTCAGAAGCCGTGGTAAACCCGCGTGGATTGGGGCGTTATCGCGGATTGAAGAGACGCTGGCGGGCGAGGCGGGGACCTGTATTTCGCTGTAGTCGTAGGCAGTAGACATTTGTGCCTGATGCGACGCTTGACGCGTCTTATC
>NZ_AEJZ01000417.1:0-721 GCF_000208525.1 Escherichia sp. TW14182 | reverse complement strand
CCTGAAAGACGATTATATGGTCTGGGCCGGCAATATGTTTCTCCAGGAGCTCTATCTTGCCCTGTTCTGGGCGTCTGTGGCAGTTGGTGTGCTGGCCTTTCTGATTTTCCGTTTTCTGCGTCGTCTGGGTGAAAAACAGGCTCAGGATGAACGTATCGGGGGACGTGAACTGACAGATGATGTGAAAGCAGTGGCGCGTGAAATGCGGCGTCGTGGTGAAGCCTCATCCATCTGTATCGATAAGTTACCTCTGCTGCTGAACAGTGAAGTGCAGTATCTGATGATGTACGGCACGCCGGGGGCCGGTAAATCCAACACGCTCAATAAACTGCTGAAGCAAATCCGGGCACGTGGCGATATGGCCATTATTTACGATAAAGGCTGTTCGCTCATTAAAAAGCATTTCAGTGAACAGGATGACGTCCTGCTTAATGCACTGGATCGCCGCTGTGCATACTGGGATATGTTCCGTGAATTTGAGTCCATTCCCGATTTTGACAGCGCAGCCAATACGCTGATCCCGATGGGGACAAAAGAAGATCCGTTCTGGCAGAGTTCTGCCCGCACCATTTTTTCTGCCGTGGCGTATCGCCAGAAAAAGAATGGTATTCACTCCTACAATGCCCTGCTGCGCACGTTACTGGCGATCGACCTGAAGGCCCTGCGTGACTACCTGGCCGGAACGGAGGCCAGTAACCTGGTGGAAGAGAAGGTGGAAAAG
>NZ_AEJZ01000418.1:0-1035 GCF_000208525.1 Escherichia sp. TW14182 | reverse complement strand
TTGTTTATGCCTTTGCGCTCATCAATCTGGCGCTGGCGACCTTCATGCCCAATGAATACATCACTCATCTGGAAGCAACGCCAGGAATGCTGGTGCACATTGGCTTATCGCTCTTTTCCTATGCCACGCTAATTATTGCCGCCCTGTACGCGTTGCAACTGGCATGGATTGATTATCAACTGAAGAACAAGAAGCTGGCATTCAATCAGGAAATGCCGCCGCTGATGAGTATTGAGCGTAAAATGTTCCACATTACGCAAATTGGCGTGGTGCTGTTAACGCTCACTCTTTGTACCGGCCTGTTCTACATGCACAACTTATTTAGCATGGAAAATATCGACAAGGCCGTGCTCTCTATTGTGGCGTGGTTTGTCTATATTGTGCTGCTGTGGGGGCATTATCATGAAGGATGGCGTGGGCGCCGCGTCGTTTGGTTTAACGTTGCAGGAGCGGTCATCCTTACACTGGCCTACTTTGGCAGCCGAATTGTCCAGCAGTTAATCAGCTAAAACCAGAAAAGGAGTTTCCCCTGGAACATATCTCTACTACCACGTTGATCATAATTCTGATCATCATGGTGGTCATTTCAGCCTATTTTTCCGGCTCCGAAACCGGAATGATGACACTCAACCGCTATCGTCTGCGGCATATGGCGAAGCAGGGTAATCGTTCGGCTAAACGGGTCGAAAAATTACTACGCAAGCCAGACCGCCTGATAAGCCTGGTGTTAATCGGCAATAACCTGGTCAATATTCTTGCCTCCGCGCTCGGCACTATTGTTGGGATGCGCTTGTACGGCGATGCGGGTGTGGCAATTGCGACTGGCGTACTGACCTTCGTAGTGCTGGTTTTTGCCGAAGTATTGCCGAAAACCATTGCCGCGCTGTACCCGGAAAAAGTCGCCTATCCGAGTAGTTTTCTGTTAGCTCCGCTGCAAATTTTGATGATGCCGCTGGTCTGGTTGCTGAACGCGATCACCCGCATGTTAATGCGCATGATGGGCATCAAAACCGATATCGTGGTTAGCGGCTCTTT
>NZ_AEJZ01000419.1:0-788 GCF_000208525.1 Escherichia sp. TW14182 | reverse complement strand
CGGCTCCGGCAGAGCCACTCCCCACAGAGCCGCCCGTCGTCGAAAATCCGGCGACGGATGCCAGCTATCGGTCATCGGAAATTTTCCGATGGGTTCGCTCAGGCCATCCAGGAATACGGGTGGCACTGCCTGTAACGACAAAACTTCCTGCTCACTGGTCGGAGCACTCTCGCGTGCGTTATGTGTGGGGTTTAGATCTTTGGGTTCCTTTGGGTTCCGTGATCCGTTTTTGGGTGTCTTTGATGGAAAATTTGGGTGTCTTTGGTTATTTTCCATGCAGCTAAGAGTTCCGTTTTTGGGGCTGTTTTGTGCTGAAACATAACCATTTTCGGTACTGTTTTTATTAACAGTACCAATTTTACCCACCTTTAAAGACTCCCGTTTTTGGGTGTATTCAGGCTCGGCAACACTTTCTTCTACACCGATAAGTCGGTACACTACGATTTGCTTTGTTCGGCCTTTTCTCTCACCGGTATCAACAATTAACCCAATCTCCATCAGGTGTCGTAAGCTGTCCTGCACAGTCTTTTTGTTCAGCTCCGTTACTTCTGCCAGTGCAGATACAGACGGGTATGCACACAAATCGGCACCGCACATATCAGCAAGCCAGGTCAATACTGACTTACTGGATGAACTGCCGGTTTTCACCTTTTTAGCCCATCGTAGTGCATCGATACTCATACGAACCCCAGACAGATATTTGTTTATCTGCAAAGTAATATTGGTATTGCTGACGATACGCGTGCTTGAAAGCAATAGCTTTTTCTATAAGCTCGTCAGTCTCACGT
>NZ_AEJZ01000420.1:0-5583 GCF_000208525.1 Escherichia sp. TW14182 | reverse complement strand
CGTGGTCATTTCCGGGCAGTTTTTAAAAACGGGTGTTAATACCGTGATTGTGTTTTCCATAAATGTTACTCCAGTAAATCAGCGTCTCTCTTTTTCTTTTTGGCGTTTTCATGCGGATTATTTGCCTCGGCAATAGTTGGCGGGTTACGCAACCACCATAAAACATCGCTTAATAGCCAAGTACACGAACAACGCCCCAAAGAGTGGCGGGAAGGGAAAGCGCCAATCGCCTCCAGTTCCCAACGCCGGGAACGTGAAAGCGTGGTCATCTTTTTACACGTGTCTTCCCTGATGCGTTCTTCGTAGTCAAAACCATACTCAGCGAGTATGGCTCGGCGTTGTTCTGGAGTTGGTGGAATGAATATGCGCTGTATCATGTTTTTCTCCCGTATCCTGAGCTTTTCGGGAATGATTTTTCCCCAGGCAATCCGCACAAAGCAAGAAGGAGAGGGCTTAATAAGCCCTCAAATAGACTTATTAAGCCCTGAATTGTTAAAAAATAGTTAGCGAGCGGTTTTAATCCACCTGCCTATGGTGCTTTTATCGAAATCGAAAGGGCTTTCATGCTTTTTAGACAAGGCGGTGAATATATTGGCAATGGTTCCCGGACTGTCTATAAACTCGTGGTAATGTTCTTTTATTGCCAATTGTATAAATACTCTTTCTGCTTTGGATACTCGCGTTTTTTTATCAAGCTGAGGGTTTAATTCTTTTTTATGCTCATTTTGTCTACTAATCGACTCATCGCAGGGTTGAAAGAATGTATTCTTCTCGTTCAATTGAATATATATTGACTCCATATCATAGCCATATAAATATTTTTTATTCAATTGCTCTCCTGTATCACCTTCTTTTTCAGAAGAGAAATCATTAAGAATGATAAAATCATCTTTGAATAAAAACAGGTTATTTTTGTTTAGATTTATATTATTGCTTTGAGGAAGAAAAACAGACAACCCGCTATATACACCTTCAAAATTTTCACCAGAACAAATACAACATCCATTTAATTCAATATCTTCAAGTATATTATGAGAATCAATAGAAAAAAAACCGCCCACTTCTGCAATATATTCGCTATCACGATTAAAAGAATGTTCGGCGCATACATCCTCGAAATAATAGGCATCTTCGACACTCTTCCGGGCTTCATTTTTAAGATTTTTTAACCAGCAGAAGCCCGTATTAACCCATCCTTTAGCCAGAAAGTTCAAAAGAGAGTACAAGTATATTCTTTCTTCTTTCAGGTAATTTAACTTACAAAAAACGCCCATTGTTCTGTTGATTTTTTCATCCACAAAATCATCCAGTTCAGCCCGTAAAGATTCTTCTTGCAACGATTTAACCCACCCCCTCACCTCTTGATCAATAAATGGGAGAAAATAATCAAGCTCATGCATGTGAACAACACCACAAGCCGAATCAATATACGCATATAATTCTATATACCCCCTTCTCGCCCAGTGGAACAAATCGTTCACTTCACAGCCAAGTAAATTCGCGGCGCGGGTAACTGGATAATAATCCCTTAACGGTAATGCCATATTTCAATCCTGCTTAATATTTTGTTTATCCAATAACTCAAGACGTTTAAACCAGTCATTTAACGCTTGTAATTTAAAGGGGATATACTGGCTAAGGTTATAGTTAAATTCTGCCGAACCCGCATTATAAACGTGTCCTAATAATGACTCGACAATATGAGGCATCACCCCCATATTATTTAGCCCCGTTGAAAATGTTCGCCTTAAATCATGTAGCGTCCATTTCTCATTATGGCCAAACATTTTATACATTCGACGACCTTTCAGGGATACGGCTGTGTGTGTTCGTTCCTCCCCTAAAAGCAATCCTGTACTTCCTGTTTTTTCTTTTAAATCTTTTAACCAACCTCTTATAGCTACAGGTATTGGCCTGACAATTTTTTTACTGTTTTTGCTATTCCCTCGTGGAACAGTCCATTCCCATGAAATGAAATCCCACTCACTCCAACGGGAGCGGCGCAATTCTGCCGTTCTGGCACCAAATAAAATCAATAGCTTTATTAGTCGGGAAAAATAAATATCTCCGTGCTCTTCTTTTCCAAAACGCCAAAGATCTGCTAATTCCCTGTCACTCAACACTCGATCGCGCTGTCCGGCAGCTTCGCCAACATCGCTTAAAGTTAAGTGGGCAAGCGCATCGCAAACGGCATAATGCCGAACATTACAGAACCTCAATGCCTGTTTTGCGTGTTGAAACATTCTTCCGGCTGTTTTGGGGCTGATTGTACGTATTTCATCAAAGCAGTTAACCCAATATCGCGTATCGCACCGCGATAGTGGAAAACTCCCAATTCTGGGGTAAACATGTTTGCACAATTGCGCCCGTATCAGATCTTCATCTTTGCGTTTATGCCTTGCATAGTTAACAAGCCAGTACTCCAGCGCATCCCGAACAGTAACAGGGGTGTGGGTTTCTTCGGTAAAAAGCTGAATCTCAATTTTTGGATTAAGCCCGTTAGCCAACCAGTGACGGCAACGTTCCCGCCATTTCCTGGCATCTTTCAAACTCATATCAGGATAACGCCCCAGCGTTACCCGATTAAGAGTGCTATCACGCCCACCGAGCCGATATGAAAAAACCCAGCTCACATGCCCTCTTGTGGACAATCTAACCCCCAGCCCTTCACCATCAGCAATCATCTCAACATGCTTTCTGGTTGTGCCTGTCAGGGCTTTTAGTTTCCTGTCACTCAGCTTATTAGTTCCAGACACCTTCATAGCTCCAATGTGTATACACGTATTGATACACATAACATGGTAATACTCTGAAAAACTGAAGTCACCCAAGAACAGAAAAACGCTATAACGCAATGGAATTAAATAATTTTTTATGCGGAACGTGAAAAAGTCAGAAAGGGAGAAAACAAGAAAAACATTACTTCTACAGTATGTTTCATATCTCTAACCATATGATTTAAAAACAAATCACTTCGCACGGGCTAGCTTCGGCACCGCAGCAAAGCGCAAGACACGCAGTATACCAGTAAAACTATTCATTGGCGGAATCTGTTAATAAAGCTCAAATTGTGATGACGATCACACATGTTAAAACCTATAATTAATTGCTACTAAAATATTAATGAATTGAAATGGTGTCTCTTTATGGCAATTAACAATACCGGCTCGCGACGATTACTCGTCACGCTAACAGCCCTTTTTGCAGCTCTTTGCGGGCTGTATCTTCTCATTGGCGGAGGCTGGCTGGTCGCGATTGGCGGCTCCTGGTACTACCCTATTGCAGGCCTTGTGATGCTCGGCGTCGCCTGGATGCTATGGCGCAGTAAACGCGCCGCGCTTTGGCTGTACGCGGCTCTGCTGCTCGGCACTATGATTTGGGGCGTCTGGGAAGTCGGTTTCGATTTCTGGGCACTGACTCCGCGCAGCGATATTCTGGTCTTCTTCGGCATCTGGCTGATCCTGCCGTTTGTCTGGCATCGACTGGTCATTCCTTCCAGTGGCGCAGTTGCCGCGCTGGTAGTGGCGTTGCTGATTAGTGGCGGAATCCTCACCTGGGCGGGATTTAACGATCCGCAGGAAATCAACGGCACCTTAAGCGCCGATGCCACGCCAGCAGAAGCCATCTCCCCCGTTGCCGATCAGGACTGGCCTGCCTATGGCCGCAATCAGGAAGGCCAACGCTTTTCGCCTCTGAAGCAAATTAACGCCGATAACGTCCACAACCTGAAAGAAGCCTGGGTATTTCGCACGGGTGATGTGAAACAGCCGAACGATCCGGGCGAAATCACCAATGAAGTGACGCCAATAAAAGTGGGCGACACGCTTTACCTGTGTACTGCTCACCAGCGCCTGTTTGCACTCGATGCCGCCAGCGGCAAAGAGAAATGGCATTACGATCCTGAGCTGAAAACCAACGAGTCTTTCCAGCACGTAACTTGTCGTGGCGTCTCTTATCATGAAGCCAAAGCAGAAACTGCTTCGCCGGAAGTGATGGCGGATTGCCCGCGTCGTATCATTCTTCCGGTGAATGATGGCCGCCTGATTGCGATTAACGCTGAAAACGGCAAGCTGTGCGAAACCTTCGCCGATAAAGGCGTGCTCAATCTGCAAAGCAATATGCCGGATACCAAACCGGGTCTGTATGAGCCGACTTCGCCGCCGATTATCACCGATAAAACCATCGTGATGGCTGGTTCAGTCACCGATAACTTCTCAACCCGCGAAACGTCTGGCGTGATCCGTGGTTTTGATGTCAACACCGGGGAGCTGCTGTGGGCTTTTGATCCTGGTGCGAAAGATCCTAACGCAATCCCGTCTGACGAACACACCTTTACCTTTAACTCGCCAAACTCGTGGGCACCTGCGGCCTATGACGCGAAGCTGGATCTGGTGTATCTGCCGATGGGTGTGACCACACCAGATATCTGGGGCGGTAACCGCACACCGGAACAGGAACGTTATGCCAGCTCGATTCTGGCGCTGAATGCCACTACCGGGAAACTGGCGTGGAGTTACCAGACCGTTCACCACGACCTGTGGGATATGGATCTTCCGGCACAACCGACGCTGGCGGATATCACCGTTAATGGTCAAAAGGTTCCGGTCATTTACGCTCCGGCGAAAACCGGCAACATTTTTGTGCTCGATCGTCGTAATGGCGAACTGGTAGTTCCAGCCCCGGAAAAGCCCGTTCCACAAGGCGCAGCGAAAGGCGATTACGTTACCCCTACTCAACCGTTCTCTGAGCTGAGCTTCCGTCCGACAAAAGATCTAAGCGGTGCGGATATGTGGGGTGCCACCATGTTTGACCAACTGGTGTGCCGCGTGATGTTCCACCAGATGCGCTATGAAGGCATTTTCACCCCACCATCTGAACAGGGTACGCTGGTCTTCCCGGGTAACCTGGGGATGTTCGAATGGGGCGGGATTTCCGTTGATCCGAATCGTGAAGTGGCAATTGCCAACCCAATGGCGCTGCCGTTTGTTTCGAAACTGATCCCACGCGGTCCTGGCAACCCGATGGAACAGCCGAAAGATGCCAAAGGCACGGGTACGGAATCCGGTATTCAGCCGCAGTACGGCGTGCCGTATGGCGTCACGCTTAACCCGTTCCTTTCACCGTTTGGTCTGCCGTGTAAACAACCAGCATGGGGTTATATCTCGGCGCTGGATCTGAAAACCAATGAAGTGGTGTGGAAGAAACGTATTGGTACGCCGCAGGACAGTATGCCGTTCCCGATGCCCGTTCCGGTGCCGTTCAATATGGGTATGCCGATGCTGGGCGGGCCAATCTCCACGGCGGGTAACGTGCTGTTTATTGCCGCTACGGCAGATAACTACCTGCGCGCTTACAACATGAGCAACGGTGAAAAACTGTGGCAGGGTCGTCTACCAGCGGGCGGTCAGGCAACACCGATGACCTATGAAGTGAATGGTAAGCAGTATGTGGTGATCTCCGCAGGCGGTCACGGTTCATTTGGTACGAAGATGGGCGACTATATTGTGGCTTATGCGCTGCCGGATGATGTGAAGTAAGATTCGCTCAGATTACTGACAAAGTGCGCTTTGTTCATGCCGGATG
>NZ_AEJZ01000421.1:0-708 GCF_000208525.1 Escherichia sp. TW14182 | reverse complement strand
ACAGCCTGCTTGCCAATGTGTTTCGTATCGCACTGGCATCGCTGGAAGCAGAGCCAGTGGCGTGGAAGGCAACCTTCACGCAAATTGACAATGAATATAATACGTTCACTGCTCTGTATTCTGACAAAGCAGAAGTCGAACGGTGGGTGCGACTGCATGAAATAGGTGACTTTCGGGCAGAAATAACACCACTTTACGCAGCGCCGCCAGCACAAGTGTTACCGAACGATGGGGTTGAGCTACTGGAAGAATTCGTCTGGACTGGTGAGGAATGGAGCGTGCCATTAACTGGCTCTGAACCAGAGGATGATGTCCCTGAATCGTTCTCTGCGAGTATCAGTGTTAGTTGTGCTGATGATGTTGAGGTGTGGGTATCAGTGCCGCCGTATATGATAATTCCCTACATTGAGGGTGATCAGGATGAGGATTTATTTGATACGTGTGCTGGAGCATTACGTATATCGTTTCTGGATTTGCTAAAGGCGTATACAAGTTCGTGCATCAGAGAGGATGCGGGGGATGGTGTTTTATACATGGCTAATTTTTTCGAGAGAATGTCGAAAAGTCTTCGTAAATTTTATGGCACCCTTCCACAGGAAGAAATAGCTGCTGCGAAGGTGGATGTTGATCTGGTCATCCCGTGGGAGCGGGGAGGTCATGAGGAGGGGGATAAGTGAGCTGGCCTGAAGCATTCACAACGGTAGGAAT
>NZ_AEJZ01000422.1:0-629 GCF_000208525.1 Escherichia sp. TW14182 | reverse complement strand
GCCTTCTAACACATATACGGTGCCGGAACCTTCATTTGTACCCAAAAACAATTTGGATGTAGGGGTATCAAACTGCCAGTTGGTATGGTTGGATAAAGTGAGGGAACCTTCAGCATTATTACCTACGGTAGCATTAGCAGTAATAAGTGAAATATTATCAATGAGTAGTGAGCCATTAGAGTTTTGGCCTACATTCAAAGAAGTAAAATGATTCCATCCAGGATCGTAACCTTCGGAGGCAATAACTTTTGCCTCTTCGCCATTATTAATGATAACAACGCTATTTGCATCTGTGGGGGGGGTTACGGCCAGGGATACGGGTGTAAATAATACTGTTGAAATTGCTATCGCCCGTGTCGATAAGCTTTTTTTTGCTGATTTCATATCACTCACTTTCATCCTTAAATTTAAATGGCGAGATGTTTTTTATTGCACTGTTTTTCTTCCTGAAGCCTTGTAAGGCGCATACATGCAAGTTACTAAATAAGAATATATGTAATATTAGATGTAATAAATTTATTAAAGTGTTAGTTGTTCATTACATTGATTGGTTTTAGTGGTTTGTAAGTGGAGTTAATGCAGTTTTTTTATGTCGTTTAGAAAAAATGCATCTAATAATCCTAAAGTGT
>NZ_AEJZ01000423.1:0-1501 GCF_000208525.1 Escherichia sp. TW14182 | reverse complement strand
GGGGGGGATGTGTTCATTACATTTCCTGTACTTTTGATAGTTGAGAGTAAGTATGAAAGATAGATGATTACGACCGATCACTTAAAGAACTTTCATACTATATTAGGAATAGTCCATAACAGAAAAATTGTCAGTGATGACGCCAGAAAGGCAATTTATTCCGTGCACTACACAGTTTATGTGTTAATGAATTAGTCAAGGGGGAGGATATGATAAAAAAACCTGTGATTGGAATCAGCGGTTGTTTGGCCGGTTCTGCTGTTCGTTTTGATGGTGGTCACAAAAGAGCTGACTTTTTAATGGACAAATTAGTGGAATGGGTAACATTCAGACCAGTATGTCCGGAAATGGCTATAGGGCTGCCAGTTCCGCGTCCTGCTCTACGTCTTGTGCGCTCGACGCAAGGAAATATACGGATGTGTTTCAGCCACGACCAGAATGAGGATGTGACAGAGAGAATGACAGAGTTTAGTCGTTCTTATATGGACAAATTAAAGGATGTATCGGGGTTTGTGGTTTGTGCTAAATCTCCCAGCTGTGGCATGGAGCGCGTGCGTGTCTATGATGAAAATGGTAATCGAGGTCGTAAAGATGGAGTGGGACTATTTACGAGCACTTTGATGGAAAAGTTTTCCTGGCTACCGGTTGAAGAGGATGGGCGATTACATGATCCAGTGCTTCGTGAGAATTTTGTTGAAAGAGTTTTTGCTTTGCATGAGCTCAATCACCTTTACAAGGAGAAATTATCAAGAAGAGAGTTATTGGCTTTTCATAGTCGTTATAAGCTTCAGTTGTTGGCGCATAGTCAGACAGGCTATAAAGATATGGGACCATTTGTGGCTGCAATACACGAGTGGGCGGATCTTGAATCATACTTTGAGGTGTATCGTGATAAGCTGATGGCGATTCTCAGAAAACCTGCATCACGTAAAAATCACACGAATGTGCTGATGCATATACAGGGGTATTTTAGTAACTACTTAAGTACACGCCAGCGTAAAGAGTTGAGCGAGGTTATACTTAACTATCGTTCTGGCACATTACCTCTTCTTGCGCCGTTGACTCTGCTGAAGCATTATCTGGGTGAGTATCCTAATGATTACTTGCTTACACAGAATTACTTCGATCCCTATCCGGACGAACTGGCTCTAAGACTGATGGTAAATTAATTGTATGCGATATCATCCAAAAGGATGAGTTCCTGCATACAGGATATTTACAATCGTAAAAACTACACTATGATACCCAGAGTGTCAGTTTGTATAAAAACTCTGTTTACGCTGAAGAAACCATTGAGATGCAACTTAAATTTGGTAAACATGCCAGTCAAAATATATGATATTATGATTCCACGCAGCTATATATAATATAACAGATTGGTTTAATAATTTGTCTTTGTGAGTTAAATACATAATTTTATACTTGTGATGCAATGAGATTTTCCTTATTGTTGAACTGGCGAATATTGATTTTTGTAGTGGCATAGTGAATTTGGCCACCT
>NZ_AEJZ01000424.1:0-679 GCF_000208525.1 Escherichia sp. TW14182 | reverse complement strand
TTGGTTCGATTCCGAGTCCGGGCACCACTATTTAGTTTCATGGCGTCTCTATGAGTCCTGAAACGTTAAAAATCAGTTAGTAACAAAGAATCTGGAGCACCAGCAGGTGCTACCAGATTTTTTTACATCCATAGTTTTTTAGGGCTTAATTGGGGACCCATCGGTTCGATAAACTATGGAGCCCCCACTATGTCTCTCAGCGATACCGCCATCCGTAATGCAAAGCCGCTTGATAAACCTTGGAAACTCAGCGATACGCAGGGTCTGTACCTGCTGATTAAACCCAACGGCTCTAAACTCTGGCACCTCAAGTACCGTTTTGGCGGTAAAGAGAAAAAGCTGGCGTTTGGCGCTTATCCTGCTGTTTCTCTGGCAATTACCCGCAAGATGCGTGAGGACGCCCGCTCGGTATTGAGCACAGGCAACGATCCCGGCGTGAAAAAGCAGAAGGAGAAGTTTGCCCGTAAAAACGGTAACACTAAAGAATACAGACGGCATCAGTGAAAATATAAAAAATAAACAGACAGTTAACTCCTCTTGATATTTATTTTAAAAAATTCAACCGCGAACGTCACGAATACATTGTATATAAAGAAGTTAATTCGCTTATTGAAGAATATGCAGACAAATTTAACCTTGAACGAAGAGAAAATATTAGTCTTGATAAGAAATAACTAAT
>NZ_AEJZ01000425.1:0-657 GCF_000208525.1 Escherichia sp. TW14182 | reverse complement strand
CCGGATCCTGTAGGTATCGCCGTAAGCCTGATTACGCCCGTCAAGCATCCACCATGTATCAAGCAACTCTGATAATCGACGCCGATCAGCAGGTTTAGCCAGCCATGGGTTATTATGGAAATTCTGCAAAACATATTGTTCGAAGTTCTCTGCACTTCCTTTCCTGGCAAAAATTTTACGTATCCGTTTGCCGTATGCCCCTTGTGGCCTGATATCGAGCAACCACCGCCCATCATTCATCTTTCTGATCGACATGCTTAAGCTCCCTCCTTGTAACTGAATATCCGGCATTTCAGTACTTCTGGTTCTCTGGCTTCGGCTACTCCTTTTCCGGCGTTTGCCTGTCTGGACACCTCACTACGAATGGTTTTGCGGCCTGTCAAAGGTCGGGAACGTCCGGCTCCGAGCAACTCAATCATTTCGCGATCGGTTCGGATCTCCACGCGGTGAATGGCGGCTGCCTGTGCCAGTTGCGGAATACTGATAGCAATCCCTTCGCGGCATCCCTTGCCGTAGTGGTTTACACCGTATTTTGTTATGCCGTCCAGGAAGTCGAACGCCTCCCAGAACTCCACCACTTCCGGTAAATCAGTCGCCGCCGCTTTAACCTGCGCTGTTGCCATTTGTTCCAGTTCCAGACATGTGGCATCAAGCCAT
>NZ_AEJZ01000426.1:0-739 GCF_000208525.1 Escherichia sp. TW14182 | reverse complement strand
CAGACTGGCAGGTTTTAAAAAATCAAATAAGATATTGTATCTGAAAGAAAAAACATGATTTTGAGATGCTTTTTTATACCGTTTTTCAGCGTTTTTAACCGCCTGATTTTATTGAAATCTTTTTTAGTTTTGCAGAAAGGATTTTTTGCTCAATTGCTTTAATTTTATACACTCCTGATAACGGAAATTTTTTGCCCGTTGACAGTTTTTGTCCTCCGGGGCTATATTCCTCACGCGCCAGCAAAATCTGGCGTCGGGATTGGCGTCCCGGATGAAAAAGGCGACAACAGACGCGCCAGCGTCTTTTTTATTGTCGTTTGCACTGTCACATCTCAATGGTGGGCTGTGTGGGGGCGGAGCGATCCGCGCCGGTTCCTTTTTCCCGGTTACGCCAACCCTGCACAGTTCACCACCATACTGATTGGCGTCAGCAGTGGTGATGATTCACATAGAAAAAGGATCATCCTATGGCTATTCAAATCTCAGTTGAAACTCTTTCCCCGATCACCCATAACCAAATCCCTGTCATTACTACCGAGCTTTTGGCACAACTTTATGGCACCGAAACTAATAACATCAAAGTGAACTATACACGCAATGCCGAGCGTTTTGTTTGTGGGAAACACTACTTCAAATTGGAAGGGGCTGAGTTGCGGGAATTTAAGAACAAGGTTACTCAAAGTAACTTAGTTGCACCGCGTACAAAGCACCTCATCCTCTGGACAGAACGCGGAGCAGC
>NZ_AEJZ01000427.1:0-1302 GCF_000208525.1 Escherichia sp. TW14182 | reverse complement strand
AGCGGAAAGCGAACGACAGGCCGGGCAACATGTCGCTGATGCGCAACAAATCAAGAGCGATTGCGAGACGCTGGCGGATAACGTACGGCAAAACGCAGAGGTCGTTGCTGAAGACAAACTGCAGGTCGAAACACTGGCCACTCAGATTGAGGATACCGCCTCAGAAGTCAGACAGGATGCTGAAGCGGCAAAAAAGGCCGCATCCGATGCAGAGCAGGCCAAATCTGATATTGACGCCGCGTTATCTGCAACACTGAAAACGATGAATCACCTGTCAGAAATTGCAGCAGAGGGAGAAGAGGCGCAGCAGGAATCCCGAAACAATCTGGGACTAAAAAGTGCGTCTACAATGGAATCCCAGAGCGATATTTACGACCGCACCGAAGGTTGCCTTGCCATACCAGGTGCATTCGGCTTTGGTGCACTGTTTAAATATGGAGAGGAAATTAAATTCAGTGCCGAAAGGGGGCCGACCGAATTTTTACAGTGGGTACGTGAAACACCACCCGGGCGTTATCTTGTCAGCCAGTTCGGTGGCAGTAAAAAGAACCCCATAATTACTGGCCCCAGCACGCTGGTTTTTTCCGGCTATCTGGATATTGAAATTCGCACAAATACCACCCCGGAGAATCAGCAAAAAGAAACGAAGCAGGTAATTTTTAAAGGAATAAATGGGGAGAGTTATACAGCAAGAATTCACAGCGGTATCACCCCTGCAACCCTGCCTGACAGTTGGGAAAAAAAACTACTTAAGGTGGATGATTTTACGCGAGTATTGTATTCATGGACTGACTCATACTACAACCTCCCTGATATTGGAGGGCTTGTTCTTGCCGCATATACCGGAGATTCAGACAGCGAAAGCAAAAAAACGCTGATTCGTGGACGGTCATATTCCGGCTCAAGGCTTCGACAGGCGACGTTTTATGCGGATTTTCGTTCTTCAGGATTTGAATCAGGCCCCACTGCACTTGTAGGTGGAGCCGACCTTTCAGGCACTTATATTTCTTTATCCAGCACCGACTCGGTCAATGTCTACACAAGGGCTGTTGTAGGGCTGTTTATGAGGATTGCGTAATGCGAGTTATAAAAATTCTGAATCCACGTTATCTGGAATCTGGAGCGATTGACTGCGAAGTGCTTTTTGAAGGAATGGGGGAATTTGTTCCCTACACAGCCACATCAGAAGACACAGCAACAACAGGCCAGCGAGTCTGGCGGGAACTGCAAAGCGGCAAATGGGGTGAAATCGCCCCGTTCACCGTCACGCCGGAACTTATCGCAGCGGCAAAAGATGCCAAA